>JANMYN010000701.1:0-3007 GCA_031382195.1 Betaproteobacteria bacterium | reverse complement strand
CCGAAGGACATCGAAATACCACGGATTGCCGCTAAGCGCATGGGCCTGCGCCAGCGTCACCAGATGCAGATGCCGATTGGGTTCCCAGAGATACTTGATGTCCCCTACCAGCCGCGGATCACGGTAGTCGAGCAGCTTGCCAAAACTCAATGGCGCGTCCACGCCGGTCTTGGGATCGCGGTTCCAGCGCGGCGGCGAGCCCAGATCCGCGTTGCGCAGCGCAAATACGTCCAGCTTGCCGGCCGCAATGCGGTCGGCCGCGACAAGATAGGGCGCGGCATCGAATCTCGCCGTCGCGTGCACCCAGAACTTCGGCGTCGCTGCAAGGTCTGGCTGTGGAACGCTGCCTGAGCCAAGCAGTCCGGCGCGTTCTGCGCGCGTTGACAGCGCCCGGGTAACGCGATGTGAAATCTCCGCGGGCGTCATGCAGCGCAGGCGATTGAGCCGCCAGCGCAAGCGTTCCTTCAATGCCGCGATCTCGGCAGCGAATAGTTGCCTGCCGCCGCTGTCTTCGCCGAAGCCCGTCGATACCATTCTGGCCTTGGAGTTCTAACGGCTCAAATGCACGGGCAGGGTCGAGGAGCGGAGCCCGCCGAGTTGGCTCCGGCACAGCCGAAACCCAGGTCACCAAGATTCATGAATTTCCTTTTGATCACAACGAATCGGCCGGCTGGACCGGCTGCGCAACGAATGCTGCCCCCCATCCACATGCGCTCTTGTCGTCTATCGCAAGCGCTATCCGCAGCATACGGCGCGGGATGTTGACGCCGGTCGTGCGCAAGCCGGTGCGACAGTAGTCTGATCGGAGCAGCGAACCGGCATTGGGCCGGTGGCGGGCATGGGTGCATCCTGATCTCGACCATGGATGGACTGCGTACGTCAGGCGAGACAGCCCGCGTACAATTTGCGAAAATCTTCCGCGAGCCGGCCCACGGTGTAATGTTCCAGCGCCCGTTGCCGGGCTGCACCGGCCATGCGAAACAAACCTGCACGATCGTCATCGAGGGCGGCCACGGCCATTGCGAGTGCCGAAGCGTCGTTCGCCGGCACGAACAGCCCGTGTTCCCCGTCCCGCATCACATCCGGGATCGCAGCCACGGATGTAGTTACGGGAACGCAGCCCGCTGCCATCGCCTCCAGCAGGGAATACGGGAGACCTTCCCTATGGTAGGTCGGAAAAACAAACACGTCTGAATCAAGCCAGAGACGCCATTTTTCCGCGCCGAACACGCTGCCGAGAAGCCGGATGCGATCTCCCAGGCCCGCTTGCTGCGAAGCGGCCATCAATGCGGCCTGATCCCCACCTTCGCCGGCAATGCAAAGCTCGACCTCGCGTCCGGCGCGTTTCAGTTCCGTCATGGCCTCGATAACCTCGAACAGCCCCTTGGCGCGCACCAGCCGGCCAACATAGACAAGCCTCAGCGGCCTGTCCGTATTGCAGGAGCGCGTCCGGCCGGCGAGGCCCGACGGATCGATGGCATTGGGGATCAGATGAACTCTGATTCGCGGATCAAATTTCCGGTAGGCCGCCAGCTCCGCGCTTGACAGCACCGATACCGCGTCGCTCGACACGAGGAAGCGCCGCAGGACCCAGGTCAGGAGCGGATTGCCCCGAAAAAAATCACCGGGCATTGCCCCACCGTGTATCTGGTTCACCACACGCCGCCTCAGCAATCTGGCAACGATCAGGTAGACGAGGTCCCGCCAATAGGCCTTCGGCTGGAGCGATGTGTTGAGGTGTACGACCTGCGCTCCGGTATGAAGCAGGAGCAGAGCAAGCTGCAGTGGGCTCAGGGCAAATCGCGTGAACTTCTGCAGCGCCGTCTCCCGCCGCCCCTCGCTGCCAACCTGAAAATGCAGCAACTCATACTCGTCCGCAAGTGCGGATGCAAAAAGTATCCGCACGTGAGTCGACACGCCGCTCACTGCTTCGACCGACGGGCCCAACAGAACGATCTTGAGCTTGTCTGCGGCGACCGTACGTCGATGTGCCATGAGGTGGTCTGCGCTCATGCCGCTACCGGCCTGCTTGCGCAAAGGATGGGCGCAGTCCCGCTTCGCCTTGGCGAAGGGGACCACCGCGCCGGAATCGTGCGGTCCGGCACTGATGAAATCATGCCCCGGCATATTGTCGATGCCAGATCTCGAGGTTCAGAAGCGCCCACAGCACCTTCTCGTGGTTCTGCCTGCCATCTACGTGCTCGGCAAGAACATTATCGAGCGCCCTCGCATCGAAATAAGTCCTGGTCATCGACGCTGCAGACTGCAGGTGATCCATCAGGTATTCGCGCATTTCCGCACGGAACCAGCGGTTCACGGGCACGCGGAAACCTGCTTTGGGACGCGTGAGGATGCGCTCCGGGAGCAGCCGTTTGCCCGCTTCGCGCAGAATCCATTTGGAGCACTTTCCCCGCACCCGGTAATGGTCCGGCAGCGAAGAGGCGAATTCAGCGAGTTTGTGATCGAGGAAGGGAACGCGCGATTCGATCGAGGCCGCCATGCTCATGCGGTCACCACGCTCGAGCAGATTGTCCGGCAGCCAGCTGGTCTGGTCGAAGTAGAGGATGCGCCTCAGCGCGCTGCTTTGCGGGTCCGCGTCGAACGGCGGCGCATCGTCAATCGGCGACCCGTTCAGCCGCAGAACCGAGAGGTGGTCGCGCTCGCTGCGGTTCAACGCACCGAACCAGCGTACGTAGCGCTCGCGCCAGTCCTCGATGTTCAGGTTCGTGACGGCCGTCTTCAGGCGGCGAAATTCATAGGGCAGCGCGTGGGCAAGTGGGGCGATGAGGCGATGGCGCACGCAGCCCGGCAACACCTGATAGCTCTGCGCAAAGCGCTCGAAAATATGTTTCGGGTAGCCGCCGAGTACCTCGTCGCTGCCCTCGCCGGTCAGCACCATCTTGACGCTGTGCGCCGCTTCGCACGCGAGCATGTAGATGGGGATGTCCGAAGGTTCGGCCACGGGCGCATCGCGGAACGCGACCAGCCGGGGAAGCTTGTCCATGAG
>JANMYN010000700.1:0-7897 GCA_031382195.1 Betaproteobacteria bacterium | reverse complement strand
CCGAAGGACATCGAAATACCACGGATTGCCGCTAAGCGCATGGGCCTGCGCCAGCGTCACCAGATGCAGATGCCGATTGGGTTCCCAGAGATACTTGATGTCCCCTACCAGCCGCGGATCACGGTAGTCGAGCAGCTTGCCGAAACTCAATGGCGCGTCCACGCCGGTCTTGGGATCGCGGTTCCAGCGCGGCGGCGAGCCCAGATCCGCGTTGCGCAGCGCGAATACGTCCAGCTTGCCGGCCGCAATGCGGTCGGCCGCGACAAGATATGGCGCGGCATCGAATTTCGCCGTCGCGTGCACCCAGAACTTCGGCGTCGGTGCAAGGTCTGGCTCTGGAACGCTGCCTGAGCCAAGCAGTCCGGCGCGTTCTGCGTGCGTTGACAGCGCCCGGGTAACGCGATGTGTAATCTCCGCGGGCGTCATGCAGCGCAGGCGATTGAGCCGCCAGCGCAAGCGTTCCTTCAATGCCGCGATCTCGGCAGCGAATAGTTGCCTGCCGCCGCTGTCTTCGCCGAAGCCCGTCGATACCATTCTGTCCTTGACGTTCTAACGGCTCAAATGCACTGGCAGGGTCGAGGAGCCGAGCCCGCCGACTTGGCTCCGGCACAGCCGAAACCCAGGTCACCAAGATTCATGAATTTCCTTTTGATCACAACGAATCAACCGGCTGGACCGGCTGCGCAACGAATGCGGCCCCCATCCTCATGCGCGCTTGTCGTCTATCGCAAGCGCTATCCGCAGCATACGGCGCGGATGTTGACGCCCATAGCGCGCATGCTGGTTCGGCAGTAGTCTGATTGGACCAGCGATCGATCCTGCACTTGGCACTCGTCGGGCGCCGCGGTCGTTATGGCGTCAGATGCTGTAATCGATGTGCACAAAGGCTCCCGGTAGCAGCGCAACGCGCCTCTAGGATCGAACCGCCGTGGTTCAACGAAATCATGAGCGAGCATATTGTCGGTGCCAGATCTCGAGGTTCAGAAGTGCCCACAGCAGCTTCTCGTGGTTGTGCCTGCCGTCGAGATGCTCGGCCAGAACACGATCGAGGGCTTGCGGGTTGTAATAGGCCCTGGTCATCGACGACCCGCCCTGGAGGTGGCCCAGCAGGTAATCGCGCATCTCGCCGCGGAACCAGCGATTCACCGGCACCCGGAAGCCCACTTTTGGCCGCTTCAGGATGCGCTCCGGCAGGAGTTGTTTGGCCGCCTCGCGCAATATCCATTTGGTGCGCAATCCGCGCACGCGGTAATGGTCCGGCAGCGAGGACGCAAATGCAGCCAGTTCATGGTCGAGGAAGGGTACGCGTGCCTCGATCGAAGCCGCCATGCTCATGCGGTCTCCACGCTCGAGCAGGTTGTCCGGCAGCCAGCTGGTCTGGTCGAAGTAGAGGATGCGCCGCAGTGGGCTGTTGTCCGGATCCGCGTCGAACGGCGGCGCATCGCCTGACAGCGTAGCGTTGAACCGCAGAAGCGACAGGCGCCCGCGCTCGCCGCGGTTCAGCGCGCCGAACCAGCGCACGTAGCGCTCGCGCCAATCCTCTATGTTCAGATTCGTGACTGCGGTCTTTACGCGACGAAAGTCGTAGGGAAGCGCATGGGCAAGCGGCTCGATCAGGCGGTGGCGAACGCAGCCCGGCAGCACTTGATAGCCGCGCGCAAAGCGCTCGAAAACGTGCTTCGGGTAGCCGCCGAGTATTTCGTCGCTGCCCTCCCCCGTCAGCACCATTTTGACGCTGCGCGCGGCTTCGCACGCCAGCATGAAAATTGGGATGTCCGAAGGCTCGGCCACGGGCGCATCGCGGAACCTGACCAGTCTGGGCAGTTTGTCCATAAGGTCGTGCTCGCTGACGACCAACTCATGATGCTCGGTGCCGTAGTGCCGCGCCACCTCGTCAGCGAAGCCAAGCTCGCTGTAACTGTCTTCGGCGAAGCCCACCGAGAACGTCTTGACTTTGGAGTTGTGACGACTCATCAGCGCTACGATGGTCGAGGAATCGAGCCCGCCGGACAGGAACGCGCCGAACGGCACGTCGCTCACCATCTGCAGTTTGACTGCTTCGCTCAGGCGCAACAGGAAGTTTTCGACCGCATCGGCTTGCGGCGGCTCGATTGCACGCAGGCTGCGGTCCGGAGCCGACCAGTAGCGCTCCTCCTTGAGCTTGCCGCGTTCCCAGATAGCGACGGTCCCGGGCATCAATTTGCGGATGCCACTGAACAAGGTTTGCGGACCCGGCACGTAGCGATAAGCCAGATAGTCCCAGACGGACTGCAGGTCCACCGCAGGCCTGACGCCGGGAATGCGCAGCAGCGCCTTGATCTCCGACGCAAAGTACAGCCCGCTCCCGTCTTCGTACAGGTACAGCGGCTTTTCGCCGAACCGGTCGCGGGCCAGGAAGAGGCGCTGGTTGCGCGCGTCCCAGATCGCGAACGCAAACATGCCGCGCAAGTGGCGCACCACGTCGCTTCCCCAGTGCTGGTAGGCGCGCAAGAGCACTTCGGTGTCGGAGTCGCGCCTGAAGATGTAGCCGAGCGAACCGAGCTCCTTGCGCAGTTCGCGGAAATTGTAGATCTCGCCATTGAAGGTCAGCGCGAGGCCGGCATCGCACATCGGCTGGTGCGCGCCTTCCGGGTCGATGATCGCCAGCCTTCGGTGCCCGAGGAATACCTGGTGCCCGGTGGCGGCACAGACAAACGCGCAAGTGCCCTGGCCGTCCGGGCCACGGTGGGCGATCGCCTGCAGCATCGACTCGAGCGTTTCCGTCGAGAGCATGCGCTCTGGCTTCGTGATCCAACCTGCAATTCCGCACATTTTTATTCTCGATTGACGGGCGCGGCCGGTATCTCGTCTAGCGTCCGGACCGGCCGATAACCGAGAAGTCGATGTGCCTTGCCGATATCGGCCTGGGACAGGCGCACGTCCCCAGCGCGAAACTCGCGGTACGCAGGACGCAGATCGCGCAGAAGGGGAAAGCGCGGCTCGAGCGAGCGGATGTCGCCCTCGATGAATGCAAAGTTTCTCCACTGCCTTGGACCAACCGCGTCCTTCACTTGCGTGAGGTTGTCGCCGTTTCCAGACGAAAAATTGTCCAGCCCAATCACCCGCTCGCCCGGTTTGAGCAAGCGCTCAGCCAGATGGGAGCCGATAAACCCCGCCACGCCGGTGACCAGCCAGGTTTGTGGACGACTTCTCAGGTAATCCTGAATTTCTTCGTACATTTCCGTCCCTTCTCTGAACTTGCCGGCTAGTCTCGCTTGTCAGCATGTCGTGCTTGCGCCGGCACCGTGATCCGGATGGACGTTTGCGGCTCGTGCGGCGGGCACGGCCGATGATGTCGACGCATACGGTCCGGCGGGGAATCCATTCGTGAATATCTTCGGCGCTGTCGTGGCGCAAAGACGTTTTCAACGAAACACTGCGGCCGTGGCACCGGAGCGAACCCAACAGAGATTCACCAGCAGTTCTTCATAACGATCCACCATCGTTTTTTCCGAGAACAGCGCTTCCACCCTCGCGCGCGCCTGGTTGCCCATGCGTTCGCGCTGCGCGGGATCGGCAAGCCGCGCGAGACGCTCGACGAGCGCGCCGGTATCGCCGACCGGGAACAGAAAGCCGTCTTCACCCGGCCGGATCATTTCCGCGGCGCCGCCGACATCGGAATGTACAAATGGCTTGCCCATGGCCATCGCCTCGATCGCCGCCAGGGAAAATGCTTCCGTTCGGCTGCACAACACCATGGCATCGCAAACCGCGACATAGGGGCGGACGTCCCGCTGAAATCCCGTAATTACGACGTCGTGTTCGACTGCGCATACGCGCGCGCGGGATTCGATCGCTTCGCGCAAGGCTCCATCGCCTATCATCAAGACGCGGGCTCGAATGCCCATGCCGCGCAACAGGGCGACCGCGTCGACCAGTTGCGTATGGTTCTTTTCCGGGGACAGTCGCGCCGATATGCCGATCACGAAATCCGCTTCGGAAAAACCGAGCATGTTGCGCAGCCTTGCGCGGTCCGCGGGACTCGACCGGTCGCGGAACGCCTCTGTGTCCACGCCGTTGTAGATCATCTCGTTGCGACGCGAGAACACGCCGCGTCGAAGCCAGCGGCGCCTTTGCTTTTCGCAAACAAAGACTGCACAATCCGCGGTCCAGAAGAACAGGCGATAGAGCGCCATCTGGAGCCACTCTTTTGCCCCGAGCAGCCGGGTCGAGTGATAGGTGACCACCAGCGGCACGCGCAGGCGTGAAAACTGCAGCGCCAGCCGCGAGTACATCAACGCATACGGATTTGCGGCCACGATCACCGAAGGGCGGATGCGGGCGATGTGAGCCGCGAAATCGACCACGGCGCGGCGGTCCAGATAGCGGGCCGCATCCAGACAATGCGCCGTTCCCGCGTCACCCAATCGAAGGTCATCGATCAGGCTCGGGTTCGCGTCCTTGACATGGACGACGTGGCACTCGTGATCGCGCCGCACCAGAGCGTTCACGACAGTGACCGCGTGGCGCTCGGCGCCGGCGGGCGACAACGAAGCCGTTACAAAAATCGCCCGAAGCATGATTTAGGTCAGGGGTCGTGTTGGCGGGTCACTTTGATCGCCATTGTTCTGGCGCGCCGGGTCCGCATCAACCGATCGCCTGCTTCGCGGCCATTGCCCGCAGTTCAGCCCGGGTTTCACGATCGGCGGAGTCTGCGCTCGCCGCCTTCAACACGCGTTGAACACGGTGCCGACGACCTGAGCACCCATGTCCCCCATCTCCCGGATCATGGTCTTGGTATCGGCGAGGCGGGTGCCGTCCTTGCGGGCCACGACCAATGCGCATCCAGCGCGGAAGGCCACGACCTGCGCATCCGCGTAGGGCCGCGCCGGCGCCGTATCGAGAACGATAACGTCGAACTCGGCCCGCAACTCATGCAGCAGGACCGCAAGCCCGAGACCCGAGAGCAGTTCCTGGGGGTTGGGCGGTCTGGCACCGGCGGGCAAAAGCGAAAGGGGTCCGAATTCCGGGACCGGTGCCACCGCGCTGCGGCCAGCGCGTCCGGAGAGCACGGCCGAAAGGCCGATCCGGTTGGGAACATTGAATATCAGATGCTGGCGCGGAGAACGCAGGTCGGCGTCGATCAATAGCGTGCGTTCGCCAAGCTGCGAGAAAGCGACAGCCAGATTCGCGGCCACGTAAGTGCGACCTTCTCCAGCGCCCGGACTGACGATTGCCAGCACCGGGCGCTTGACCCCGGCATTGGACCAGCGGACAAGCAACTGGGTACGCAGTCCGCGCAACTCTTCGGCACGAGGGCTGAACGGGTCATGGGCGATCACGAGTTCATCACTGATGCTGTCGTTGCCAGGCAGCAGATGGGGAAGATCGTATTGCTTCGCGATCGTGCGATGCAGGTCGGCCATCTTGATCATGCCCAGGCGCAGCGCCGCATCGCCGAACCTCAATCCCTCCAGCTTCTGCAACGCCATCACCCGTTCAATGTCGTCGGCGTCCAGCCGCCCCTCCTCCTCCAGGATGCTGCCGATCCTGCGGTTGTCACGCCCGACCACGCCGACTGTGCTTCCCACCGGCAAAAGATTCTCCTGCGCTTTCATCGGCATGTCTCCTCAACCCGGCTTCGGCAGGGCAGGTCGATTGCTGTTTGACCAACCGAGCAGACGCCGTCCGGCGGGCTGGTGCTCGTTGAGCACGGCAAGCATCGGCACGTCAAGTTCCAGATCGCCGCGCGAACGCACACGGCGGTCGAGCGTTTCTAACAGCGTCACCATCACGACGCCGAGGATCGTACCGACGACGATTGAGAGCGCTATGTTGAGAGTAATTTTCGGCCAGGCGTGTTTGCGCGGCGCCGTTGCAGGGTTGAGCACAATGACGTTGGTTTGGTTGGCGCGACTGTCGACCTGGCTTACGACCGAGCGCTGCATGGCCGTGTCGTAGGCCCGTTCCGCAGACTCCACATTGCGCCTGAGCACCGTGAGTTCATTGCGGCTTTCCTTGAGGTTGAGCACTCTTTCTCGCTGCGCCGCCATCGCGCCTCTGGCATCCGCCTCGCGTTGGCGGCTCTGGAGCGCAGAGCTCTCAAATCCGGTGACGATCTTCTTCATTTCGGCGTCGAGTTTCTCCCGCAGGCTCTGGTTTTCGGAGACTTGACGCCGGTACTGCGGGTAGTTGGGCCCGTAGTTCGTGGCCAGTTCCTGCAACTTCGCCTCTCCGTGCAGCAGATCCTCCTTCAGCCTCTGGATGAATGCATTGTCGAGAATCTCCGGCATCCTGTCCGGAGATCCGCCCCTTTCCAGAACAGCGCGGGCTTGCTGCTGCCGGGATTTCCATTCGGACGTTCGCTCCTGCGCCCTGCCCACCTGGTCCGATAGAACGGCCAGCCGGGTGTTTTCCACATCGCCGCGCTCGTCCGCAGAGACGATTCCATGCCGCTGGTGATAGTCGGTCAGCCTGGCCTGGGCCTCCTCGAGATGGGCGCGCAGGCTCTTCAGCTGTTCGTCGAACCACGCGGCCGCCTTCTGCGCCGGCTCCACGCGCAATTCGAGCATGGTCTCGATATAGCCCTTGCCGAACCCGTTGGCGACGGCGGCGGAATAGGCGGAATCAGGAGAGGAAAAGCTGACCTGGATAACGCTACTCTGGCTCGTCTCCACCTTCAGGCCCTTGAGCAATCCCTCGATCAGCGCGTCCTCGATCGATCCGCCCTTTCCCGCCAGGCGCTCGGCGGCCTTCAACGCCATCGGACCCTGCGCAAGTTTCAGGTCTTGCACCACCTTGCGCGCCACCTTCTCGCTGCTGATGATATCGAGCTGTGTCTGCATGTAGCTCGCTCTCTCCTGAGGAAGAACGAGCGGGCGCAGGACATTGCTCAGCGACTGCTCCTCCTTGGTGTCCAGCAACAGCGATACCGTTGCCGTATAGGTCTTTGGCAGCAGAAGGCTCACTGTGGTCGCGGCCGCAACGGTCACGAACAACAGCAGTGTAAAGACGCCGAAGCGCGCGCGCAAAGCCGAGAGAAACTGGTAGAGGTTCATGGGTTGCCGGGGATCGGGTGGTTGGGCACCGGTTGGAACGCGCCCTTAGAACAGGCTTTCCTTTACATAAATCACGTCGTCGGGTCGCACCGGTTCGAAGAGCCGGGCTTCCATTTTGCGCACCGTCCCGTCGGCCATTCTGCGGTTGATCGTGAGTCCGCGTTCGCTACCGCGCGGTGTCAACCCGCCGCCCAGGGAAAGCGCATGCATGACGACCATGGCGGGCTCCAGCCGGTAGGACCCGGCGCGTTGAACCTCGCCGTAAATGTAGAACACGGGGGCACGCGGAACGAAGATCGTGTCGCCGTTCTGGATCTCGAAATCGGCGGCCATGTCACCCTTGGCGATCATCTGCGCGATGTTGACCTCCCGCTTCTTTTCGCGGCCGTCGCCATTTGTCACCACGGTGACCATGTCGGCACCGCCCGGGCTGATGCCACCGGCGAGCGCCAGGATATCGGTCAGCGTCAGGGTGTTATCATCGAGCGCATATCGCCCGGGGCGCACGACATCCCCGAGTACCGACACCTGGCGGCTGCGCAACTGGACCAGGAGAACGCTCACCTGGGGATTCTTCATGAAGTTCCCCTGTTTAAGCTGCGTTGCGATCTTGTTGCCCGCGCCCACTGGAGTCTGCCCGCCAATCGCGATCTCGCCGATCAGCGGAAACACGATGGTTCCGCGCTCCGAGAGTCGCGCCTCGGTAGTCAGATCGGGATTCTGGAACACGCTCACGCGTATCGTATCGCCGGTTCCAAGAGTCTCGCGCGAAGAAGCAGCGTCGACCTGAATCGCGAACGCGAGCAGTGCGACAGCGGCCAGCAGCGCGTGCCGCCGCGGTGCCGCCCACGCCGGTGTCA
>JANMYN010000669.1:0-4102 GCA_031382195.1 Betaproteobacteria bacterium | reverse complement strand
CGGAATCGGCAACCTCGCCATTGCGGCAGTCAACCAACGCGATCTGCCACTGATCCAGGGGCTGGTACTGACCTTTGCCGTGCTATTCATTCTTACCAACCTCCTCGTCGACATGGCCTACTCCGTGCTGAACCCGAAGGTACGGCAGGCATGAATGCGGTTATAGCGTCGCTGCGCAATCCCAGGGTCGCATTCGGCGCGCTGGTGTTGCTCGGTCTGGTTGTGGCGGCCGCCGGCGCACCGTGGCTGGCTGCGCACGATCCGCTCGAGCAAGACCTGCTCAACTCATTTCAGAGGCCCGGTGTCGCCGGCGGTGATCATGCGCATCCGCTCGGTACCGACAGTCTCGGCCGCGACATTATCGCGCGCCTGATCTACGGCGCGCGTCCGGCGCTGATCGTCGCATTTGTCGCAGCGCTATTTGCCGGCCTGCTGGGCACGGCGCTCGGACTTGCCGCGGGCTATTTCGGCGGCAGGGTCGATGCAACAATCTCCCGTCTGGTCGATATCTGGATGAGCTTTCCGTCGGTGCTGCTGTGCA
Source organism: Betaproteobacteria bacterium (assembly GCA_031382195.1). Lineage (GTDB taxonomy): Bacteria > Pseudomonadota > Gammaproteobacteria > Burkholderiales > JACQAP01 > JACQAP01. Next base: position 3,561 of record JANMYN010000669.1, on the reverse strand, counting down.
TCGTGCTCGCCGCGGTACTCGGCGCCGGACTGCACACTGTCGTAATCGCAATCATCGTCATCGACTGGACCCGTTTCTGCCGTGTGGTGCGCGCCGAAACGATGCTGCAGAAAAGCTACGACTACGTTGCTTCGGCCGTGACGATCGGCCTTGGCTCCGGACGCATCCTGACGAGCGAGATCCTTCCCAATGTCGCGCCTTTGCTGCTGACGTTGTTCACCTTGGAAATGGGAATCGCCATCGTCGTCGAGGCGATTCTTTCCTTCGTCGGCCTGTCGGTCTCATCGGGTGTGCCGACCTGGGGCGGCATCATCCAGGAGGGCAGGCTGTACGTGAACCAGGCCTGGTGGCTGATGGCGGCTCCGATGGCCTGCATCATCGTCGCGGTACTCGGGCTTAATGCGCTTGGCGACGGCTTGCGCGACGTAATGGATCCGGTCAAATCCCGATGAGCACGCTGCTCGACATTCGTGATCTAGACGTGCGGCTCGAAGCGCAGCCGCCATCGCGCCTGCTGCGGCGGGTGTCGCTGCAGGTCGCGCCCGGACAGATCGTCGGGCTGGTCGGCGAATCCGGCGCGGGAAAAACCATGGTCAGCCGCGTCGTGCTCGGCGTCCTGCCGGCAAATGCCAGCGTGACGCACGGCAGCGTCTTTTTCGACGGTCGCGACATCACGCATCTGTCGGAAAGGCAACGCCGTCATCTTCTCGGACGCGAAATCGCCTTCATCCCGCAGAACCCAATGACTGCACTGAATCCGGTCGAGCGCATCGAGCCGCAGATCACCGACGTGTTGCGCATGCACCTGAATCTCGATCGGCCCGCGGCGCGCGAGCGCGCGCGGGCACTGCTGCGCGAAGTGCATCTGCGCGAGCCGGAGAAAATTCTGCGACAGTACCCGCATGAGCTGTCCGGCGGCATGCGCCAGCGCGTGCTGATCGCAATCGCATTCGCGTGCAAGCCGAAACTGGTAATCGCCGATGAGCCGACCACGGCGCTAGACGTCACGGTGCAGAAGCAGGTCCTGCAACTGATCCGGGAACTGCAACGCAATTCCGCAACAGCGATACTGTTCATCACTCACGATCTGGGCGTGGTGGCGAAGCTGTGCGATGGCGTCGCGGTGATGCACAGTGGGCGCGTTCTGGAATCCTCTCTCGGGGCGCAACTGTTCGCGAATCCGGCGCACGACTACACTCGCGCTCTGTTCGCCGCCACGCCACGATTCGACCGTCCGGGAGAGTTGCTGCAACCGATTCCGGCGGCGCTCACGCAGAGGTTGGCCGAGGAAGTGCGCGCGCTCGATTCGATCGAACGCCAACATGGCGGATAAGAACCTGGAAGATAAAAACATGGGGGATAAAAAACGGCGCCGCGTGGCGCCGTCCCAGTCAATACCAGGTCTGTAACTCAGGAGCGGCTGTAGGCCTTCGCGGCTTTGCCCGCGTTTACCGACGGGTTCTTCATGTAGGCCGTCATCGCCTTGTCGCTGCTGAAGCAGTAGGTCTTGCCATTCTCGCCGGTCATGTTTACCTTGCAATCCGTCTTGACATGCTTGTCGTTGGCGAGGCCCCAGGCGCATTCGTTGCCGAACTCGCCGTTTGCCGTGCCGTCGCGCACAACGTTGCCGCTGTTGGTGGGGCTATCGCTACCGCGCTCATCGGCGGCGATGGCCGACATCGAGCAGGCAAGCAACCCGGCGGCCAGAAGTGTGGTAAGCGTACGCATGGTAAAAATCTCCTTGATAATTTCCGTTCGTAACGGGATTGTTCGCGACGGAACGAGATCTTTTACACTGTGGTCCGCATGTGCTCTATGCGCTGGCGCACATAGGCGCCGAAGGTAAAGCCCGATGAATGTGGTCAAGCAAGCGCTGGCAGGAATATGGGTGCCCGCGGGCGAATGCCGCGGTAAGGACGCAAAATCCATGAAGGAAAGAAGAAAACCCCGTTACCGAAAGGCCGTCTGATGGCGTTGCTCGAAGCCCGCGGTCTGGGCTTGCAATTACGCGATCGTTCCGCCGCACCACTGCTCGGCGCCGCGCCGCTGATCACGATTTTTCGCGATATGAATCTTGCGTTGGAGGCGGGCGAGTCGGTCGGTATCGTCGGAGAATCCGGTTCGGGCAAGACGTCTTTCGCGCGCACGTTGTTGCGGCTATACGAACCTACGGCGGGCAGCCTGCACTTCAAGGGCCGAGACATTTCGCATCTCCCGGAACACGAACTGCGTCCGCTGCGGGCGCAAATTCAGTCCATCTTCCAGGACCCGCTGTCTTCGCTGAACCCGCGACATCGTATCGGCACCATCCTCGCGCAGCCATTGCTCGCGTATGGGCGTGTGCGGGATCGCCGCGCGGCCTGGCGCGAAGCCAGCGCTTTGCTCGAACGCGTCGGGCTGCCGTCGACGTTTGCCGATCGCTTCCCGCACGAACTCTCCGGCGGCCAGCGCCAGCGTGTCGGTATCGCCAGGGCGATTGCGCTGAAACCCGACCTGATCGTGGCCGACGAAATCGTTTCCGGCCTGGATGTTTCCACGCAGGCGCAGATCCTGATGCTGCTCAGAGAGTTGAAAACCGACGGCTCGCTGATCTTCATCAGCCACGACCTGTCGGTGGTGCGGGTACTGTGCGACCGGGTGCTGGTGATGCGCCAGGGGGAGGTTGTCGAGTCCGGCCGCTGCGCGGCGCTTTTCGCCAACCCTGCGCAGGCTTACACTCGCGCCTTGCTGAGCGCGATCCCGCTGCCGGATTTCGACCCGGAGTGGACTGACCGAGGCAATTTGGAAGAAGAACCACACAATCAACAACGGGAGGCGGGGAAAATGAAGATCGCAGGATCGGTGGCACTGGTGACCGGATCGAATCGCGGCATCGGCCGCGCCTTCGTCGATGCGCTGATTCAGCGCGGGGCGAAGAAGGTCTACATCACGGCGCGCGATGCATCGAAACTGTCGGACCTGGGCGCGAAGTATGGCGACAAGGTTCGCGCGCTGGCGCTCGACATCACCAAGCCCGCGCAAGTAGCGGCCGCCGCCTCGATGGCCGGCGACGTCACGCTGCTGGTTAACAATGCCGGCATCAATCGCCAGAAGGCGCTGATCGCCGTGGCGGCACTCGACGGCGCGCGCGAGGAGATCGACACCAACTATTTTGGCACGCTCTCGATGTGCCGCGCGTTCGCGCCGACACTTCAGCGTAACGGCGGCGGGGCCATCGTCAACATGCTATCGATCCTGTCGCGCGTGTCGATGCCGGCAATAGGATCGTTGTGCGCGTCCAAGGCCGCGGCGCTCAGCATGACGCAGGGCGTGCGCGCGGAGCTGGCAAAGCAGCACACGCTGGTGATCGGCGTGATGCCGGGTGCGGTCGATACCGACATGGCGCGCGACTTCAAGGGTCCGAAGGATCCGCCGATCGACATCGCCAACGCGGCGCTCGACGCCGTGGAATCCGGCTCGGACGATGTTTACCCCGGCGGCATGGCACAAGGCGTCGCCGCAGGCTTGAAGGCCGACCCCAAGGCGGTCGAGAAAGAATTCGCCGCTTATTTGCCTGGCTGA
>JANMYN010000649.1:0-2066 GCA_031382195.1 Betaproteobacteria bacterium | reverse complement strand
CTTCGATCCCGTGATCCAGGGCGAAGGTATCACCGACGTCACCACGCATCTTGTCGACCTGGTGCAATGGATGACCGGCAATGACGTGCGCTTTGAATTCGACACGGATGTCGAGCAACTGTCGGCGCGACAGTGGCCGACGGCAATTCCGCGCGAGCTCTTCTCGCGCATCACGGGGCTGGAAGATTTTCCGCAAATTCTGCATGACCGCGTGACGGGCGGTGTGCTGCAGTATGTTTGCAACGCCGCGTTGTCGTATCGACTGCGCGGCATTCCCGTGGAAATCGAAACGCTGTGGGGGCCGGAAGAAGCGCAAGGCGGCGGTGATCTTCACCGTGCAATCCTGCGCGGGACCAAGTCCGATCTGATCGTCGATCAGGGGCCCGAAACAGGATTTCTAACCACGCTGACCATCAATCCGGTTGAGGGTGGCAAGACTTTTGCCGATGCGCTCACCGATACCGTGGCCCGGTTGCAGACTGAGTTCCCCGGCCTCGGCTTCGAGGCTGCCGGCGCGCAGTTCCGCATCACGATCCCAAAGACGCTGCGCACCACGCATGAACAGCATTTCGCCGCCGTGCTGCAGACGTTTCTGACCTATCTCGACGAAGGCACTTGGCCTGGCAACCTGGGTACGGATCTGGACACCAAGTACACGCTGCTGGCGCAGGCACTCGAGTTGAGTCACGCTGGTCGGGTCGAATGACAACTCGTTTTCCACTATTGAAACTAGAAAGCTTAAGCGAGTGACAATCTCACCACGAAGTCACGAAGAACACGAATACCCTCGCGATAGCGTGGAGTACCCTTTTAGGTTCACGAAAAAGACAAACTCAGCGAAGATGTGCTCTGGCTTCGAGTTGCGCACGTCGCTTTTTTTCGCGGAAGTCCGCTTCCAGCGCTACTCGCGGACCAGTATTTCATCCGACATTTCTTTGTGACACTTCGTGTTCTAAAAGGGTACTCCGCGCTTCGCGAGGGTATTCGTGGCTTCGTGGTGAGATTCAAGGTTTACTCTGCGTACTCTGTAGGTGGCGTTGCGCGGCGGCGATTTGATCCGACAATGTCTGTAGGATCGGGTGCAGGTTTCCACAAATTACATTGACGAAAGACGGGAAGGCGATGAACAAGATCATGATCGTGACCGGCGGCAGTCGCGGCATCGGCGCGGCAACGGCAGTACTGGCGGCGCAGCGCGGCTATTCGGTCTGCGTGAACTATCTGCATAACTGCAAGGCTGCGGAGGAGATCGTGCGCGATGTCGAACAGATCGGCATGCACGCGATTGCCGTGGCTGCCGATGTTGCATCGGAGCGTGATGTGGTACGTCTGTTCGAGACCGTTGACCGGGAACTCGGGCGCGTGACCGCGCTGGTCAACAACGCCGGTATTCTCGAACAGCAGACCCGGTTGGAAGGCATGGACGCCGCGCGCCTGCAACGAGTGTTTGCGACCAACGTCACCGGAACTTTCATCTGCTCGCGCGAAGCGGTGCGGCGCATGTCGACCCGGCACGGTGGCGCGGGCGGCGGCATCGTCAACGTCTCCTCCCGTGCGTCGCAGATCGGCTCCCCTGGGGAATACATCGATTACGCGGCGTCCAAAGGGGCGGTCGATTCGCTGACCATCGGCCTGGCGAAAGAGGTTGCCGAGGAAGGTATTCGCGTCAATGCCGTGCGGCCGGGATTCATCTATACCGAGATGCACGCCAGCGGCGGCGAACCGAACCGGGTCGAACGCGTCAAGGCCTTCGCTCCGATGAAGCGCGGCGGCAAGCCAGAGGAGGTTGCCAGTGCCATTCTCTGGCTGCAGTCCGAGGAGGCGTCCTATACCACCGGCGCCTTCATCGAAGTGTCCGGCGGGCGATGAAAAATACCGTTACGGGGCTGCAAAAAGGACGCAAAGTGTTCAAAGAAAGGCGATAATTCGCTTTGCAGGCGAGCGGTGGTTCATTTTCAACTATTTTTGAGAGGTGACAGATTGGCAAAACAAAAATATTCATTTGAAAAGCGGCAAAAATAAATCGCTAAGAAGAAAAAGCAGGAAGAAAAACGCCTGCGTAAAGC
>JANMYN010000478.1:0-5718 GCA_031382195.1 Betaproteobacteria bacterium | reverse complement strand
AAGGTTAGGATGGGGGGAACTCGTTTCCAGCGCTCGCACAATGTGCTCCAACACTGCCTGCGTTTCCACAAATACCTCGTTGTCCCAGAAGCGCAGAACGCGAAATCCCTGCGCCTCAATCAAGCAGGCGCGCCGCAGATCGTACCCGACGTTCTGCGCGTGCTGTCCCCCATCGATCTCAATGACAAGCTTCGCCTCCAGGCACGCGAAGTCGGCGATGAATCCCGCAATCGGCACTTGTCGCCTGAATCTGTGGCCCGCAATTTGCCGGCCCCGAAGATATTGCCAAAGATGTCGCTCGGCGTCCGTCGCTCGATTTCGTAACGCACGTGCCCGACGTTCCAGGACGGCATTACGCATAGTTGCGCACGAATCGTTTTCTCGCTGCCCCCACCCTAGCCCTCCCCCGCGAGCGGGGGAGGGAATCACAGCGCGGGTAGCCACCCGCCATCAATTGCTTGCGAGGTAACACGAACCCTTCCCTCCTCCGCTTGCGGGGGAGGGTCAGGGAGGGGGCAGACTCGTACTTCACTTCAGGTACTCTCGTATCTTGGCAAGCAACTCGCGGGGGCTGAACGGCTTTGTTACATAGCCGTCGCATCCCGCCGCAAAGGCCTTCTTGTCGTCCCCGCTCAGCGCGTAGGAAGTCACAGCGATGATCGGGATATTTTTCAAGGCCGGGTTGGCCTTGATGCGCCGAGTAACTTCATAGCCGTCGATTCCGGGAAGCTGGATGTCCATCAGAATCAAGTCAGGCCGCTCCCGCTCAGCGAGCGCCAGCCCCTCCTCGCCGGTGGTCGCCTCAACCAGTCCGTAATCCGAGGCCGCCAGCAAATCGCGCACGATGCGGCGAGCATCCTCCTGATCTTCTACGACGAGTATGCGCTTGCTCATGCCGCGCCTCCCTGCTGTTCGGCCCGCACCGGGATGCTGAAGAAGAAGGTGGAGCCCTTCCCGACCGTGGACTCGACCCAGATGCGCCCGCCGTGCATCTCCACGATCCGCTTGGCGATCGCCAGTCCGAGTCCGGTGCCGCCTTTGGTTTTCGTCGGGGAGTTGTCGCTTTGCTGAAACTCCTCAAATATTTTCTGCCGATCCTCCTCGCGCACCCCAGGCCCAGTGTCGGCAACAGCCGCTAAAAACGCGCCGTCGGACGCGGTGACGCGTACCGCGACTTCGCCCGCTTCGGTGAACTTGATCGCATTGCCTACGAGGTTCAACAGCACCTGCGTGATGCGCCGCGCATCGCCGCGCCCGACCGGCAAGTCCGGCGCCACATCGAGATTGAGTGGCAGGCGTTTCTCGGCGGCGAGCGAGCCCAACGCGCTCGCGACCGCCTGGACCACGTCGTTGAAGGAGTAATCGGCGAGCGAGAGCACCAGTTGCCCGGCCTCGATCTTGGAAAGATCCAGTACGTCGTTGATTAGCCCAAGCAGATGCCGGCCGCTTTTCTCCACGCGGTCGAGCACCCCAAGGATTTTCTCCGGCACCGGACCGTAGATCTGATCGGCGATCAGTTCCGTGTAGCCGAGGATTGCGTTGAGCGGTGTGCGCAATTCATGGCTCATGTTCGCGAGAAACTGCGACTTGTGCTGGCTGGCGACCTGAAGTTCGTGACTCTTTTGCTCGATTTCCAGAAACAGGCGGGCGTTCTGAATCGCCAGCGCGGACTGGCTGGCGAACGTAGTCAGCAGATCGACCACTTGCTCCGGAAATTCTCCAGTCGTTCTGCGGGCGATCGCCAGGGCGCCCATCACCTGGTCCTCTCGGATGAGCGGCACTGCCAGCAAGGCTCGGTACCCGCTCTCGATGATGAGATCTCGCACGCGACTCTCGTACACGCCCTCGGCGGCAATGTCTGCGACCTGAACCGGTTGGCGTTTTGCGACTGCCTCGCCAGTCACCCCTTCCCCTTTCTTAAGAGGATCGCGCTTCAAGGCATCGGCGATGTCTTGCGTATAGCCGATCGTGGCCCTGGGGCGTAGCTCTTCCGTTGCTTCGTCGTAGTCGAAGATCTGCCCGGCCTGTGTCCCTGCGAGCTTGTTGGCGTGCGTGAGGATTGTCGTCAAGACGGTATCGAGATCGAGGGTCGAACTGACCGCGGCACCGACCTCGCCGAGTGCCTTGAGCTCCTCCACCGAGCGGCCAAGGTCCGCAGTCCTTGCCTGCAGCTCCTTGAACAGACGTGTGTTCTCGATCGCGATCACGGCCTGGTCGGCGAAGGTCTTGAGCATCTCGATCTGGCGTTCCGTAATCATCCCGGGCTCGGCACTGGTAACAGCGACCATTCCGAGCGCATTACCTTCGCGAATCATGGGAACAGAAACAATGCTTCGATAACCAACTTCCTCGGCAGCATCGTGCAAAGCGTAGTCCGGGTCGTTTCTTATATCCGGTATGTAGGCAGCGGCCCGAGTGAGTACGGCCCGGCCCGCGGCAGTATCGCGGCTGAGCGGTCTCGGGAACGCTCGCTTCATCGCGTCCAGCCCATCGGGACTTATGCTGTCGCCTGCCACAAAACGAATAACGTTTCCATCAACAATGCCGACCATGCCGTTTGTGGCCGCACACAGCTTTCGAGCACTCGCCGCAATCGCCTCGAACACCGGCAGCACGTCAGACTGCGACTGGCTGATCACGCGCAGGATCTCGCTGGTGGCGGTCTGCTGTTCGAGACGCTCTTCGAGTTCCTTGAACAGCCGTGTATTCTCGATCGCAATGACCGATTGATCGGCGAAAGTCTTGAGCAGCTCGATATGTCCCTCCGTAAAGGGCGCCACCTCCTTTCGCCGGACACAAATAGATCCGATGGCATTGCCTTCGCGTAGCAGAGGAACCGCGACTACGGTACGATCTCCGAACTTATCCCAGAATGCCACCGCAGTCGGAAACTCTTGGCGATACATTTTGAGCGCGGTGTCGGGCACAAGCGTAATCTGCCCGTCCACAATCGTCCGTCCGTTAATGGTGTCGCGCGTAAGGGTTAATCGCACATCAGACGAGATGCGGGCCATTTGTCCAAAGGTCGCAACTTCTCTCATGTGATTCTGATCAACCAAGAACAGTTGCGCATCGCCCGCCTCGCATAGCTTCGCCGCACGCTCCACAATCACATCCAAAACGGGCTGGACGTCGGTCGGCGAACTGCTGATCACCCGCAAGATCTCACTGGTCGCGGTCTGTTGCTCAAGTGCCTCGGTTAGTGACTTGTTTCTCTCCTCGAGTTCGTTGAACAGCCGAACGTTCTCGATCGCGATCACGGCCTGGTCGGCGAAGGTCTTCAGAAGCTCGATTTGCTTTTCGGTGAACGGACGTACCTCGCTGCGCCGGATCAAAATGGCCCCGATCGGCGTTCCTTCGCGTAGCAGCGGCGTTGCGAGTGCGGTACGAAACCCCACTAGCGCCTGGAAGGGCTTCGCATCCGGAAAGTCTGAGTCCAGTCTGGTCAGGATGTCTTCGACATGAATTGTCTGCCGATCCATAACGGCGCGGGCAGTCACGGTCCCGCGCGTCAGCGGCAGCGGATGTGCGCCCAATGGTCCGTGGGTTGCGGCGGGCTCCAGCATCGTGCCGTCGATACGGTATATCGCAGCATCGTTTGCCCCACAAAGCCTGGAAGCGCTGCGCGCGACAGCGTCGAGCACGGGCTTGAGATCGGTCGGCGAGCTGGCGATCACCCGCAGAATCTCGCTGGTAGCGGTTTGCTGCTCCAGCGCCTCGGAGAGCGCCTTGTTACGCTCTTCAAGCTCTTTGAACAACCGCACGTTTTCAATCGCAATGACGGCCTGGTCGGCGAAAGTCTTGAGCATCTCGATTTGCTTGCTTGAGAACGCACGTGCCTCAACCCGCTCGACGAGAATTACGCCAATAGGCTGTCCCTCTCGAAACATGGGTGCTGCGAGTGCCGCCTTAAAGCCCAGACGCGCTGCATAAGCCTTTGCATTTCCGAAATCCTCGTCTGATTCCACCAGAAAGTCGGGAATATGAATGACTTTGCGATCGAGAATGGCCCGACCATTTATGAAGTCACGGCGAATCGGCAGGGTTTCGTCAATTGGCAGCGAAGGAAGTGGTCCCCACGCCGCTGCCAGTTTTAGTCCATTACCGTCGACGCGAAGGATGGCCACTGTATCGCCGTCGCACAGGCGTCCCGCATTTTCCGCGACCGCATCCAGCACTGGCAGCAGATCGGTCGGTGAGCTGCTGATTATCCTCAGGATCTCGCTGGTTGCGGTCTGCTGCTCCAGCGCTTCGGTGAGGGACTTGTTGTGTGTCTCCAACTCTCCGAACAGGCGCGTGTTCTCGATTGCGATGACGGCCTGATCCGCAAACGTCCCGACCAATTCGATCTGCTTCGCCGTAAAGGGACGCACCTCCCGCCGCCGCATGCTGATCACGCCGATCGCAGCGCCGTCCCGAAGCAACGGGACGAACAGAATGGTGCGCACACCGCGCGGCACTTGCAGCGATTGCGTTTGCGGGTACTGCGTGCCGGCCTTGCCGGCAAGGTCCCGAATATGCACCGCCTGCCGGGTTAGGACTGCCGCGCCGGCGGCGTAGCCGGGGAGTATCGGGAAGCTTGTTCCCACCTCCTCGGTCGGGATCTTCCCGCTGTGCGCGACGATCTGGAGGACATCACCTGCAACGCGAATGATGAATGCATCCTTGGCGTCGCACAGCCGGGCAGCATTGTTGGCCACAGCGTTCAGCACGTTTTGGAGATCGGTCGGCGAGCTGCTGATCGCCCGGAGGATATCGCTGGTTGCCCGCTGCTGCCGTCGCAGTTCCCGCAACTCACCCTCTAGCGCTTCGGCCTTCTTTCTCCACACTGCGTCGCCACCAGCATGCTGGCGCCGGGGCGACGGACCGTGGGGGCCGGCGACGACAGACTTCGCGGCACTCCCTGGCCGAGCCGTCGCGGTGCGACGCTTTGATTTCGGCCGAGACGCAGGCTCGGACTTTGCGGCTCGAGTCATGGCGCGGGCCTGATCCTCCGCTTGCAGGGAAGGTCAATGCTCTCCATTCCCTGCTGCGCTTCAAGTGTTCCCTTGTCCCGCGCTTGCGGGGAAAGGTCAGCCTCGCCATGTCCTTCCCTCGCTTGCGGGGGAAGGCTAGGATGGGGGCAGCGCAAGCTGAAGCTCACTTCAGATACTCTCGTATCTTGGCCAGCAGCGACCGTGGGCTGAAAGGCTTCGTCACATAGCCGTCGCACCCCGCAGCAAATGCCTTCTTATCGTCTCCGCTCAGCGCATAGGAGGTAACGGCGATGATCGGGATAGGGTTCAAGGCCGGGTTGGCCTTGATCCGTCGCGTAACCTCATACCCATCCAGCCCCGGCAACTGTATATCCATCAGGATCAAGTCGGGCCGCTCTCGCTCAGCGAGCGCCAACCCCTCCTCCCCGGTTGTCGCCTCGATCAGCTCGTAGCCGCTGGCCACGAGCAAGTCCCGCACGATCTGGCGGTTGTCCTCTTGGTCTTCAACGACCAGGATGCGTTTGCTCATGATGCCCCTCCTTGCTGATTGACCCGCACCGGAATGCTGAAAAAGAAAGTCGAGCCCTTTCCGACGATGGACTCGACCCAGATGCGCCCGCCGTGCATCTCCACGATCCGCTTGGCGATCGCCAGTCCGAGCCCTGTGCCGCCCTTGGTCTTGGTCGACGAGCTGTCGACTTGCTGGAACTCTTCGAAGATCTTCTGCCGGTCCTCCTCGCGG
>JANMYN010000495.1:0-3325 GCA_031382195.1 Betaproteobacteria bacterium | reverse complement strand
CCGCCTCGGCCATCTTGCCGACCTGCAAGGTGTAGGTGCGCAGTTCATAAATTGCCATGAGACCCTCCTCTCGTTTTTAGTTGACGTTGATTGGTGTGGGCAAACAGGAGGGATACTACACCAGAGAATTTCACGAGCCGGATGCGGGAAATCGTGGCGGCAATAGTCACGGCTTCTTCGTTTTCTCTTTTATGCACACTGCCGGCCGGACGCGGTTTCCGCAGGACGGAATGGCGGTCTCACTGGCAGTGCCAATTTGATTGCCGACTCATTCCACGTAAGCGATTTGTAAGTTCCGCTGTGGAAGAATGTCACTAAATAGAGAACCAGACCGCTCGGCAGCTTGTCGAGCCGTCATTGTGGTGAACAGGCGCCTTCGGCCGGCGCTCAGTGGAATCGGCCGGATCCGCAGTCAATTGGCATTTTATTTTTGGGAGGGATTCAGCCATGATCACGAGATTACTTCTGGGCATGATGATAGCCCTGGTCGCTTCAGCGGCCGCGCTAGCGCAACAGATTGCTCCGACTTTCGATCGAAACGCAGCCAATGCCATTCTCAATCGGAGCGAAGTCGCGACAGCCATTTCCAGCTTCAGGGCTCTTGGGCTCTCGAGGCAGAAATTTATACTCGCCCAGGGTTTCCAGGAGGGATCGGCTTGCATTGCACCGGTTCCGATTGCGGCACCGGATGTCGACATGCACCGGACGCTCTTCGTACACGACGAAGCCACGCTGAGCGCGGGCAACTTCAGCCTGCGGCGCACCCTGCAGAAACTGAGCGACGACGTGATCGCGAACGTCCCCGGTACGTCACCGGAATCCATCTTTCAGCAGTTCATGGATACGCAGAACGACACACCCAACCAGGTGACCACCGGAAACGCTCATTGCAGTGACAACAACGGCAAGATCAACGGCTTCCCATTCAACAAGTGCCCGCGACCCGAAGGTGGAGAGGCGGTCGGCGCGGCAACCGACATTGCGCATCGCATCGATAACGACTACAAGCCGATTGGCCTCGTCAACCGCCTTGACCTCGCGGACAAGGGCTGGAAGAACTGCGGCGAGCATCGTATCGTCTACGGGAAGAACAACGGTGGCCAGAAGAACCTCATCATTTTCGAGGCTGTCCTGCCGAACCCGAAACCCGGCTGCCGCTCGGGATGTCGCGACGTCGTGGACTTCTGGCTGGACCTTTCCGACGACCCCAGCCCGGCCAGCCGGGCGGCAAAGCTGGAAAAGTTCTACTACATAAAGCTGCCCGGCTTTCAGCCCGTCGTGCACACAAGCCACTACACCTCCGGTGTCTCGTCGGTGTATGGCGGTTCGAGCAGCGGCCAGATCCGCACGAACCAGTTCCTGTTTCGCACCGGCATGGACCAAGGCCCGTGGACGCTCAAGGAGTTCAAGACCTTCCTGAGCTGCGCGGGCGGCAGTTGCGACTACGATATCCTTCCCAGCAGCGTTAAAGTCAATCCGTACGGCGTATTGTGGAATCGTGACGTCGCCAACGGAACGGTCCCGGCGCTCCCCCCCGACAACGGCTACGCGAACGCAATCGCGAACCTCACGGCACTCGCGAAGACCTTTCAGGCCGAGGTGAAGGCCCAAGTCACGGCAGGCAAGCTTGCCAATCCCGACATCAATTCCATCACCTACGAGGTGAAGCTGGACAAGAATGCCGCGGAGAGCCAATCACAAAACCCGGTCATCGACGACTACCCAACCCAGTTCGCTTCCGCGGCGGACGCAACATTCCGGACCGACCTGGATACGCTGGCCGGCGGTTTTGGCCTGACCGGTGCACAAATCGTGAATCGTGCCACGGCAAACAGTTGCGCGGGCTGCCATCTGCCGAACGGATTCGGCCTCACCAATCCAAACGCCATCGGGCCAGGCATAAGCTGGCCCAGCGCGTTGAAGTTCGTCCACGTCGATACATTGCCGATGATCTCGCTGGCCGGTCAGCCAGATTTCGATCCGGCCCAGTTTGGCGGGAACACACAGGGATTCAATATCTCTCCAGCGCTTCTTACTACGTTCCTGCCTGCGCGACGCAACAATCTCGTTAACCTTGCGAACATGAACGTTTGCGACTGCGTGCCCAAGCCCGCCGTGCTGATACCCAACGCGGTGCTGGTCGCAAAACAGCAACAAGTGCTGAGGGCGGCCAGTCGAACGCTGCAAGATGAACTCTTGACCGCCAGAAAGAAATTCGTCGCCAGGCCGGCCTTGAAGTCCGGCGACTCACGGCAGTTCTTCCTCGAACAGAAGGCCATCATCGCCAAGGCCGAAACAGTAAGGAATTCCGAGCTTGAAACCGCGGGTCTGAAGCTCGAGCCAGCCGTGTCGAAGCCGCAGCCCGTCGTCCTTTCCGCCGCGGCAGTACCGCGGGGCAGACTGACGAAGCTCAAATTGGACAAACTGCGCGAAATCGTCAACGCGGAACCTCCGCGCGAGACTATCACCGGGTCGTTCCGTTCGCACTGACCCATTGGCGAACAGCGGATTCAACGGCACGCGGGGAGGCAGATTGCTCTGCCTCCCGTCCTCGGGCAGCGGCTCTACTCCTTTTTCTCTGGGATCTTGTACTCGATCTTCTTGCCGTTCGTCACCGCGATGCCCTCCCGCTCCAATCGTGCTATCAAACCCCGCACCACATCCAGCGAGGCTTCTTTGCCGATCAGTGTAGCGACGTGACGCTCAAGCGTCTTAGCCGTCGTCGGCCGGTTGTTGGGGTGGTCACGCAGATTCTCGAGCGTTCGCAACCAGGGATCGGGCTTTGCGGCCTTCTTCGACGGTGTCGCGGCATTTGCCATCTTCTTTGCAGGCTGCGCCTTCGCCGTCGGCATCTTTTCTGCGGTTGCTACAGGTTTGGCCAGAGCGGCTTTCTTTGGCGGAGCCACCTTTGCTGCCGGTTCCGGAATAAGGGCGGCGTCCATCGCCTCATCTACCCCAAGCGCCTCACGAACACTGGCTACCCGCGCCGCGCCATATCCCAGTTCTTGAACATGCCCGAGCAAGACGTCGAACCCGCTGTCCTTCGAGACGATGAAGAAACTTGCGCTTTTTCCCGGGAGCGCGGCGGCAATCTCCGGGCCTGGGACCATGCGCCCAAGATAGAACGCAATGTGAAAGTCGAGCGCATTTTTTCCGGCGCGCTCACATTGAATATACTCAACCTGATCGCCCAACGGCTGCAACGCTTTTACGATGTCGGCATCGAACTTGTTTTGATGCGACCCGTGAAAGAGCAGCACCCGATACTCTGCGCAACGGACCAACTTTAAATCCGCGGCCGTCGGCTTGACGTTCTCGAAATCGA
>JANMYN010000493.1:0-2468 GCA_031382195.1 Betaproteobacteria bacterium | reverse complement strand
CCGCCTCGGCCATCTTGCCGACCTGCAAGGTGTAGGTGCGCAGTTCATAAATTGCCATGAGACCCTCCTCTCGTTTTTAGTTGACGTTGATTGGTGTGGGCAAACAGGAGGGATACTACACCAGAGAATTTCACGAGCCGGTTGCGGGAAATCGTGGCGGCAATAGTCACGGCTTCTTCGTTTTCTCTTTTACGCAATTATGCCGGCTCGACACGCTTCTTCTGCGCGATTCGCCATGATGTCAACGCGGGCCGCACCTCAGCCTGCTGCGATTTTTTACCGCCGTTGCGCTAAGGCAGCAGGTGCCGCCCATACAGCGCATCCCAGGCTGCGAGCGCCGGCTTGGGATTGAAATCGCTGTCGGTCAGGCCGATGTTGATGAACAGGGGCAGGTTCGCCGGGAACGGCGGTGGGAACGACGCGAGTTCGATATCGGCAAACATCAGTTGGATCAGGCCGCGGGCCGCGACGGAGTCGAGCAGCTGCGCGTGGCGCGTGATATAGCGCGCTTGCAACTCGGGCGATGACTGAATGGTGCCGGCAGCGGCACTGGTCCAGCCGCCCTCGACGACCATCGCGGGGAGCGTGCGCCCATTGAGCAGCCGGCTGTAGTAGTTCGAAGGAATGTCCTCCGGTTGCGTAAAGGCGAAGTACGGATAGGAGGACAGGCCGAGCATCTGCACAAACGGAAAATCGGTGAAATCCTGTTCGACGCCGACGTAGTTGCCGTTGCCGCCGAGCAGGCCCCATGCCGTTTCCACCTGCACGCTGAACATAAGCGTCGCCGCGCTCCCCGCCGCGCGCAGGTCGGCCGCAGCGCCGTTAGTCGCGGTCACAACGGCGGCATAGACTGCGGAGGGCGCCGCGGCGCGAATGAGGTTGGTCTCCGCCGCGAGGCCGATGATTTCGGGATGCAGCTTGCGCTCCACCGCCAGCATGTAATTGCGGTAAACCTGCTGTACCGCGGGCTCCGTGATGCTGCGCCCGAGTGCGCGCAGTTGCGGTGCCTCTTCGCCGCGCGACAGGCCGTCAGTCAGATCGGCCATGAAATACAACTGCAGGCCCTTGGCGCGCATGTAGGCGACGAGCTGGACTTTGTCGCGATCGAGAATGTCATCGGGCGACATGCCCGCCAGCAGATCCGTCCACGGCAACTCCTCGTGGATGGCCGCCAACTCGGCGCGCTGGCTCCACAAGTCGATGCCCTGCAGAACCGCCGCCGTGGTCGGCCGCGGTGGCAACGCAGTGAACCCCAGGCGCCACGTGCGCGTCGCGTCTGGTGCGGGCGGCGAAGTCGGTGCGGATCCACCGCCCCCACCACCGCATGCCGGGACGCCCGCCAGAACGAGTGCTGCTACACAAGCCAGGAGCGTGGATCGCATGTTGAACTTTCTAACGGTTCAAACCCAGGAGAATACAGGACCTGCGCCTTCGCTTTTACGCACTTATACAGGCGCGGAGGCCCCGCTCCAGCGCTCCGAATGGATTAGATCGCAGCGAGCCGCTGGACGGTATCCGGATACTGCTTGACGAGATTGATCAGCAACGCGGCCTGGGCATTCGGCCTGGCGCGGCCCTGTTCCCAGTTTTCGAGCGTGCGAACGTTTGTCCGAAGATAGACGGCAAACAGGGCGCGCGAGAGGTTGAGGCTTTCGCGCACGCGTATCAGCTCCTTCGGCGTGACTTCCGGCGCCGGCTTGTACACGAGTGCGTGCGTGCGCAGGGTCCGCTTTCCCTGCCGCGCATCTGCCAACGCCAGCACACCTTCGCTCAACTCGCCGAACAGATCGCGCCTGACGGTGCGTTTCGATTTGGACTTGACGATCGTCTTCACACGCTTCTCCTTGCTTCCAGTTCTGCTTTGATCATTGTCTTGAGCGCCTTGCGCTGCTGCGCAGTCAGGTCGGACATTTCATCCTTGTCGTAAAGAGTGAAAAGCCAGAACTCCAAGCCCGTTACCCACCAGTAATAAATCACCCGCAGCCCGCCGCGTTTCCCTTTGCCACGCCGCGCATCGGCGAACCGCAGCTTGCGCAGGCCACCGGTGTCCTGAATCGGGTCGCCCGCCTCCGGTTGCTTCATCAACAAGTTCTGAAGCGCCAGGAAGGCGCCGTCATCAAGATAGTCCGACCGGTAGCGCTCAAAGGCAGGCAGTTCGACGAAAACGGCCTTCATGGGAAGATTATACGCAAGCTGCGTATATACGCAAGCTGCGTAGTTCTTTGAGTGCACCTGCTCCGCTGCGCCTGGCGATCGAGGAAGAAACGGTAGTCCTCGTCGGCAAAAAAACACGCCTGGCGGTTGTTCTCGCGCGGGATGATATGGACCGGCAGCCCGGCCACTTAGAGGCGCGCGCGACGAGGCATGATCAGGCCATCAATTTACTGTTTTTACATTTCTTTTAAAGGGGTCTGTCCCTGAGGTCCCTGCGTAAGCGATTTGTAAGTTCCGCTGTGGAAGAATGTCAC
>JANMYN010000447.1:0-1995 GCA_031382195.1 Betaproteobacteria bacterium | reverse complement strand
CAGCTTGCGGCATTCCTCCCACATCGGATAAGCCAGCTTCTCGTCGTCGAAATACCAGCCATGTTTGTCGGTCGCGTCGAACGTGTAGAGTTTCAGCCCCGAGATTTTGTACTGATCGACGTACCTGTTGAGCCGCTCGAGTGTTTCACCCACGCCCTGGTTTGGCGTCAACCCGCCTGCAAGCATCACCGTGGACTTTGGCCAGCGATTGCGCACGCCGACCTGGTATTCCATTGGGATCATGTCTTTGCCGCCGTAGTGCTCGCGGAAGCCGAAGGGATTGAAGATGCCGACAGTGGTATCGCTTTCCTTGAGGATCAGCTTGCCGTAGTTCTCGACGTTCATGTCGCGCGTGCCGTTGGGCAGGCCGAAGGCTTTGCCCAGATTGTCCAGCAGATCCACGAACCACATGCCGCGCTCGGTGGTGTTGACGCCGAGTTGATAGTGGCCCGGGCGGGTACAGACGTGCGTGTGAACATCGACAATGAAGTCGGTGCTGGCACGCGCGAGCTGAATGGCCTCGTTTTTAGCGCCGATATCGGCAGCCTCGGCGGCGCCGACCTCGAAGAACTTCATGCCGGTTATTTCGTTGGCGGCCAACATCGCCGCTGAAAAACCCAACGAGGAGCGAAAGAAGGCGCGCCGTGACATCCCCGCTTTCTTGGCGCCTTCCTCCATCTTCTGGCAGATTTTCGGCCCCATGTTGCCGGTCATGAACAGCGACGTGCCGACCTGATCGCCGTCGAACGGATCGGTTCCCAGGTCCTTGTTCAGATCCCCGAAACCCTTGAATTGCTGCAGGATATTGAATTCCATTTCGCTTCTCCCCTCAATCTTTTTTGCTTATTGATATTCCAGGCGTCTTGACGTGCCCCGAAAATCTACGGGCGCCTGCGCTGACCACCACAAAACTTAAAAGAGGTTGATTCCAATCGTTGCAGGATGACGCTACTCCTGCCGAAAATGCGTGTCAATTGAACCGGCCAGGCGGTCGGCAGCCGGCGCAGTTTATGCTGCGGTGCGTGCAGGGCCACTCAATAAAAGTCGGAGGGGAATGGCGGTCGTTGCGGCCGCCGCTAGGATCATTCTTCGGGATCCGGCTGCAGCCAGTAATTGACGGTGTCCGGATGCGCCGCCATCCAGTTGCGCGCGGCATATTGCGGCGTTAGCTTCTTCACATTGACCAGGTAATCCATCTCCGTTACCGCCTTGACCGACAGCGACATGCGCTGCAGCGCCTTCCATGTGTGCTTGTCGAGCTTCGCATAGAAATCTTTGTGCGCGACAAGATACGCCTTGTCCGCGCCGCCCAGCAGCTGCTTCGGCTCCGCCAGGATGCGCATGTTTGCAATCCGGTTCAGGTAGTTGGGCTGCGAAAGTGGCATGACGAACCAGCGTTTGGCGGCCAAGTTGTCATTGAAGTTCGTGGTCCGTTCGACGGACTCACTGGGCACGAGCCGGTAGCCCGAATCGGCGAGGCCGTATTCGTCCATGATTTTTTTCGAGCCGACCATCAAGCCGGAATCGGGCTTCGTGCCGCGAATTTCCTTCTGCATCTTTGCGGCGACTTCGGGTTTGCGCAGGTCGGCGACGCTTTGCACGTCCGCCGCCGGAACGTAATCAGGCACCGACCAGAACAGTTTCGCGTCCTCGAACAGCGTTGTGACGATAATCGAGCTGTCCTTGTATTGCTCCCAGTAAGTCGCATGCGCGTTCGGCAACCAGACGGCAACGAACAGGTCGACTTCCCCCTTGCCGAGCAGGGGGTAGATCTCGGCATGGCTGCCCTTTTTCACGGCGACGTTGTGGCCCAGGCGTTCGAGCACGCTCTGGACGACACTTGCGGTGACTTCGTAGAAGGACAGGTCGACATGTCCGAGGGTGACAAAACGCGACTGCGCAAAGGCAGTCGGGCAGGAAAATAAGAACGCCGCCAGAAGGCCGGCAAGCCAACGTGTCGTGCAAAGCATGAATGAGTCCCGGAAAATTTTGTCC
>JANMYN010000425.1:0-3535 GCA_031382195.1 Betaproteobacteria bacterium | reverse complement strand
GTTCGTGCCGGGCGCGGTCGGTTACTGGTTGCTCGCCGGCGACGCTGCGCTGCTCAATCACCTGAAGGGCGCAACTTATGCGCGCTTCTCCAATTACGACCTGTCCGTGATCCCGCTGTTCATCCTGATGGGGCAGTTTGCCACCCAGGGCGGCTTGAGCCGCTCGCTGTTCAAGTTCGCCAGTTCACTGATCGGGCATCTTCGCGGCGGCGTGGCGATGGCGGCGATCGTCGCCTGTGCGATGTTCGGCGCGGTGTGCGGATCATCCGTTGCCACTGCGGCAACGCTTGCGCAAGTGGCACTGCCGGAGATGCGCAGACTCAATTACTCGGGCCGGCTGTCCACGGCCACGCTCGCGGTGGGCGGCACGCTCGGCATCCTGATTCCGCCGTCGGTACCGCTGGTGGTGTACGCGATCCTGACCGAGACGAATATCGCCAAGCTGTTCATGGCGGCCTTGATCCCCGGCATCATCGCGGCGATCGGCTATTGCATCGTGATCGCCATCACCGTGACATTGCGCCCGGATCTCGGACCGGCGCAGCCGCGCGTCCCGAATGCCGAACGCCTGCGCGCCTTTTTCGAGATCTGGCCGATTGCGGCAGTGTTCGTCGTCGTCTTCGGCGGCATCTACGGCGGATTCTTTACCCCCACCGAAGGCGCTGCGGTGGGCGCAGCGGGAACCTTTGTCGCGGCCCTGCTGCGCGGCGAACTCAGCCTCGCGGGAATCGGCCGCAGTTTTCTCGGTACCGCGGTGACTTCCGGCATGATCTTCCTGGTTTTCCTCGGTGCCGACATGTTGAACGGCGCGCTGGCGTTGTCGCAGATGCCGAAGCAACTCGCCGACCTGGTGACGCAAATCGGCTGGCCGCCGCTGGCGATCGTGGCCATCGTGATAGCGATGTACATCGCCATGGGGTTTTTCATGGACGAACTCGCCACCATCATCCTGACCATTCCGGTGATCTTCCCGGCGATCATGGGTCTCGATCTGTGGGGGCTGGAATACACCGAGAAGGCGATCTGGTTCGGGATCCTGATGTTGATGGTGGTCGAAATCGGGTTGGTGCATCCCCCCGTAGGATTGAACATTTTCGTGATCAACAGCCTCGCCAGGGACGTGCCGATGATGGAAACGTTCAAAGGCGTCATTCCGTTCCTGGCCTCGGATTTTTTGCGCGTGATCCTGCTGTTCGCGTTTCCGATCGTCAGCCTGTACCTGGTGCGGCTGATTTATTAGGCCCGCCGACTGGGCGCGAGCACTGCGCTTTGCAGCGGAGCAACGCGCAGCCTCTTGATCGATCCGACAATTGCGTTATTCTTATTGAGTTACCGGACGGATTTCGGGGTGTTCCGGCGCGGCGAAACCGGAATTGAACAAAGCAGCGGCCGGCGCTGCGCTCAGCGCGCCTTGCGATTCATTGCGACCATGCTCGATGCGATTCACTTCTCCTGGCGAGACCGGCTGCGGGCCAGCGCCGTCCACTTCTTCATCAGCGTCATCATCGCGATGGTCGCCGCGCTGTTCGTCTTTGTGTTCTGGTACCCCGCTCCCTATCGCGAGTTATCCGGCGGCCGTGAGCTATTCGAGATTCTGGTGACGGTTGACGTTATCCTCGGACCGCTGATCACGCTTGCGATTTTCAACCGCGCCAAGCCCTGGCCCGTCCTGCGCCGCGATCTGGCTTTCGTGGGCCTGGTCCAGCTCATTGCGCTGGGCTACGGCATGTGGACGGTGTTCGTAGCGCGCCCCGTGCATCTGGTTTTCGAGTATGACCGCTTTCGCGTGGCGCACGCGATCGAAGTGCCGACGGAACTGCTGGTTCAGGCACCAGCGCAACTGCGGGACCTGCCGCTGTTCGGGCCGACGGTGCTGGCATTGCGCCAGTTCCGGAATACCGACGAGAAATTCACCGCAACGATGGCGGCGTTGCAGGGTTTGCCGCTGAGCGCCCGTCCCGACTTGTGGCAACCCTACGTCGATGCACGTTCGCAGGTGCTGGCGGCCGCCAAGCCAGCGCTCCTGCTCAAGAAACGATTTCCCGCGCGTGTGGCGGATATCGACGAGGCGATAAAACGTACCGGGCATTCCCCCGATGCGGTGCTTTACCTCCCGCTGGTGGGGAGAAAGACGTTCTGGACCGTGCTCCTCGATTCCTCCACGGCCGACGTGCTCGGGTTTCTACCGCTGGATTCCTTCTGAATCTCCGTCACCCGATGCCGCGATGGATATTGCATCGCGAATCATCTCAAGGCTTCCACACCGCGGGCGTGCAGCGTGCGTAGTTCCGCGCATACGGCGCCTCGCCGCCGAGTTCGCGTGCGGCGCGCCATGCCCAGCGCGGATCGTCCATGGCCGCGCGGGCAATGGCAATCAGGTCGGCCTTGCCGCTGGAGATGATTTCCTCCGCCTGCGCCGGCTTGGTGATCATACCCACCGCCATCGTTGCGATGCCGGCGCCTTTTTTTATTTTCTCGGCAAAAGGCACGTTGTAGCCCGGCCCGAACGGGATCTGCTGGCGCGGATCGAGCGCGCCGGAACTCACGTCGATGAAGTCACAGCCGCGCTCCCGCAGTTGCCAGGCGAACATCACCGTTTCCTCCGGCGTCCAGCCGCCGTCGATCCAGTCTGTGGCCGATACCCGCGCCCCAAGCACGCGGTCCTGCGGCCAGACCGCGCGCACCGCCTCGAATACTTCGAGGGGGAAGCGCATGCGATTTTCCAGCGAACCGCCGTAGTCGTCGCTGCGCTGATTCGAAATCGGTGAAAGGAACTGGTGCAGCAGATAACCGTGAGCGGCATGCAATTCGATCAGATCGAAGCCGATGCGCAGCGCCCGTTTTGCGGACTCGACAAATTGCTGCTTCACGTCCGCAAGACCGCTCGGGCTCAGCGCTTCCGGCACGTGCCAGCCGGGGCCGAACGGCAGCGCTGAGGGCGCCAGCGTGGTCCATGCCCCCTCGTTCGCCGCAAGAGCCTTGCCGCCTTCGAACGGCGTATGCGCCGAACCTTTGCGGCCGGCGTGCGCGAGCTGGATGCCGAGCTTGGCAACGCCGTGCTTGCGGCAGAATTCTATCGCGCGCTTGATCGTCGCTTCGTTCTCGTCGCTGTACAGCCCGAGACAGCGCGACGTGATGCGCCCGACGGGAGATACGTGCGTGGCCTCGGTGATGACCAGGCCGGCCGCGCCCATGGCGAACTGACCGAGGTGCATCAGATGCCAGTCGTTCGCCGAACCGTTTGCGGACATGTACTGACACATGGGCGAGACGACGATGCGGTTCGGCAGCGTCAGGCCGCGCATGGTGAAAAGCGTGAATAACTGAGAGCTCATGAATGTCTTAACCGGACTGGCCGGGATTGGATGGATTCAAGGGAAGCCGGATTCTAGCAGCCGGGACCTGGGTTCTGACATAAGGGCATCGCCAACGCGCGCAGGCATGGGCATCGAAGCAGTGTCATACTGCGCGTACAAAACCAGATCTACCGGTACGCACAGGCCGGGTAACAATGAAGAAATTCGCGCTTGCAGCA
>JANMYN010000391.1:0-2530 GCA_031382195.1 Betaproteobacteria bacterium | reverse complement strand
TGGCTGGGCGAGTCCGTTTGCGCCCGCCTCGATTTGTGCGGTGAGAAGAAACCATCGAGGTATCCCAGAATCTCGTCTTCGCTTTCGCATTGTCGAAAGCGCTGGTCGACCGATTTCTCGAAGAACCGGGTGTGCCGCTTCAGGCTGGATTTGCCGGCCGCCTTCCGATCCGCCTGGCTGTCCCCCAGGATCCGCACCGGGGCGTCGGCCTCGAATTCAATCGAGACGATTGCACCGCGGCCTTCGAGGTAATCGAGGATTCGCGTCTTGTTGGGAGAATGGCTCGGGAAATGGGACAGATCGAGTCGATCGAACCCCTTCGCACCGACGTTCATCTCTTCCAGCAGCGCGTCAAGAACCTGCGGAACGTCGGGATCCGTTATGAAGTCGCAGTAGTCGGAAGCATGGTTGGTGCTCCCAATGAAACGCACCTGCCTGAGTACCCCGCCCAGCGGCCCCTTCTCGCGGGTAATCATCATTGGCGCAAGTCCAACCAGTTCGGAACCCGCATAGCCCAGGATCACGAATAGTTCATGAAGGCCGCAAAACGCCTCCCACCAGCAGGCATGCCACGCAAACGTCTGGAAAACGCTGTGACCGGGGCAGCGGTCAAGGAGCGTCGTCCACGCCGCCTCCAGATCAGGAAGGCTTTCCCAGCTCTCCAGGCGAACCGTGCGAATCCGCGCCGGATCAGGATTCAATGCCGACGACTGCCGTGCCGGCTTGTCCGCATCATGGATCGAGCCCGGGCGATAAAGGCCCGAGCGGTTCAACAGGGTTCGCGTCGAATAATTCATGCTAGTCCGATTCTTCGTAACGGTTGCGATCATCGCCGCAGCGGTTTTTGCAACAACGATCAATCAGCCCCCACGCGCAGTCTCGCGGGTTCCGCAGCAGCGGCCGCTGGCCCGGGCGGCACAAGGCCTTGCAGGGGCGGGATTCAAAAAGCGGGGGGAGGTTCACGTTTTTGTGGCGCAGCTTTTCGGGACCGTCTCGGCGGCAGGCTCCCAAAGCGCATCGTAGGCGGCAAGCAGCCTGGGCACCTCGTAATGCCACTCCAGCTCCTCGCGCACGCGTTTGCGCCCGAACTCCCCCATCCGCGCACGCCGCGCCCGGTCATCCAGCAACTCTACGATTCTGAGCGCAAGATCCACCGCGTCGTTTCTTTTCGCGTAAAGGGATGCTTCCTGCGCCGAGATCCGTCCTTCCGTCAGATCGAACTGCACGATCGGCTTGCCCAGCGCCATGTACTCCATGATCTTGTTCATGGTCGATTTGTCGTTCATCTCGTTGGCGATGTCCGGGTTCACGCAGACTTCGGCGGTGTTGAGCATCGCCAGCATTTCGCTGTCCGGCACGCGCCCGGTGAAAGTCACAAAGTCGGCAACGCCGAGTTCGGCCGCATAGGCCTTCAACTCCGGCAGCGAAGTGCCGCCCCCGACCAGGCCGAACTGGACGTCGCTGCGCCCGAGTTCGTGCACGATGTATTGCACGGCGCGCAGCAAATGATCGATGCCCTCCTGTTTGCCCATCACGCCGACGTAGCCAACCAGGTAACGGCGACCGCGCTTGAGCCCGTTCTCGGGCGGCAGGATCTTCAGGCGCTCCAGGCTCGGTCCGCTGCGCACGACGAATACCCGCTCGGGGGACATGCCGCCGCGCTCGATGGCGATGCGCCTGTACGATTCGTTGGTGGCGATCGACACATCGGCGGTGCGAAAGGTCCAGCGCTCGATCCTCAGCAGCAACCGGTGGAAAAAATCGCGCCGGCCGAATTTCGCTTCATAGAGTTCGGGATTGAGGTCGTGGTGGTCGAAGACGAATTTCTTGCCGAACAACTTGAAAAATCCGCCGATGAGAAAGAACAGGTCGGGCGGATTGCAGGCGTGAACGACGTCGAAGCCGCGCGTGAGCAATACCCGCCATGAAATCACGAAGGTCCAGAACAGTGCCACCGAATATTCGAGCGCGTAGCCGCTGGCGCCCTCGCCTTCCAGCGGCAGGTCATAGCGCCAGATGTCGATGCCATCGATCGCTTCGAATTTCTTCTCGCAGCCCTTGCCGGTGGGACATATGATCGACACCCCATATCCCGCATCGCGCAGCGCATTCGCTTCCTGCCAGACACGGCGGTCGAATGGGCTGGGGAGGTTTTCGACCAGAATCAGAACTCGTCTCGGTTGGCTCACGGTCATGTCCTTGTCGCGTCCATGCCACGCGGCGAGCCTTTTGCCCCGCGGCGCTCCTGGCTTGCGGGTGGCATGCGGTTCCCACCGGTGCGCGCGGATCGCACGACTACCAGCAGATTCCTTCGTAAACGCCGGACACGGTGCGTGAATCGGTTACGCGTACGAAGTCGATGAGCGTCTGGCCATCGGTCAAGCGCTGAGGGACATCGCGAAATTCCGGCGCAGCATTGCCGATGACGATGGTGCGCGCATGCCCGAGCACTTCATCGATACTGGAAACCATCAGCCTGGAGATATGCGGAATGTGGTTGAGAATGTAATCGCGGTTGGCGCCGTGGATG
>JANMYN010000384.1:0-2134 GCA_031382195.1 Betaproteobacteria bacterium | reverse complement strand
TGCTGGTCGTGCCACCGTTCATCAACAAGTACTACATCCTCGATCTGCAGCCGGAAAATTCCTTTGTCCGTTTCTGCGTCGAACAAGGCTTCACCACGTTCATTGTTTCCTGGCGAAACATTCCCCCTGAACTGGGACAGCTGGGATGGGACGACTACATCGAGAAAGGCGTGTTCGCGCCGCTCGAGGCAATCAAGGCGATCAGCGGCGCCGACAAGGTCAATGCGCTCGGCTTCTGCGTGGGTGGCACCCTGCTCTCCTGCGCGCTCGCGGTGATGGCCGAGAGAAATGAAACCGTCGTCGCCTCTCTGACGCTGCTGGCAACCATGCTGGATTTTTCCGAAACCGGAGACATCAGCGTTTACATCGATCGCGATTTTGTCGAACGCAGTGAGCAGGATTTTCGGAAACCGGGCTTGATGCCGGGAAGCAGGCTCGCAAGCACATTTGCCACACTGCGCGCCAACGAACTGATATGGCATTACGTCATCAACAACTATCTCAAGGGCAGGCAACCGCGGGCCTTCGACCTGCTCTACTGGAATGCCGACGGCAGCAATCTGCCGGGACGGCTCTACGCCTCCTATTTGCGTAACATGTACCTTGAGAATAATCTGCGAATTCCCGGTAGACTCGAAGCGTGTGGTGTGCCGCTGGACCTCGGCGCAATTACTGCCCCCGCCTACATTGTCGCAACGCGTGAAGATCACATCGTCCCGTGGAAATCCGCGTATGCGAGCGTCGGACTGCTGGGTGGGCCCACCGAATTCGTGCTCGGTGCGAGCGGTCATGTGGCGGGTATCGTGAACCCCGCTGCGAAAAACCGCCGGCACTTCTGGCTCAATTCATCGGCTGCGGCGGATGCAGAGGCGTGGCTTGCTGACGCGGCGCAACAAGCCGGCAGTTGGTGGAAACACTGGGCGCCGTGGTTAAGCAACCGATCGGGCGCGCAGAAACCCGCGCCGACACGCGCTGGAAATCGGCAATACCCGGCACTCGAACCCGCACCGGGACGATATGTAAAAGAGAAATCGGCTTAGCAGCACGTGGAAGGCACATTAAATCAAATCGAGGAGGAAGACGGTCATGGCAAAAAGAATCGTTCTAGTAACCGGTGGCATGGGGGGGCTGGGTGAATCCATCTGCACGAAGATGGCCGACGAGGGTTACAGCGTCGTCACCACGTACTCACCGGGAAACAAGACGGCCGGCGAGTGGCTGGCCGCCATGAAGAAACGCGGATACGACTTTCGCGGCTATGCGGCGGATGTATCCGACTTCGACTCGTGCGCAGCTTGCGTCCGCAAGGTGCAGTCCGAAGTCGGCCCGGTCGACGTGCTGGTCAACAATGCCGGCATCACGCGCGACATGACATTCAAGAAAATGACGAAAGCCGACTGGGACGCCGTTATCGGCACCAACCTCGACAGCGTCTTCAACATGACCAAACAGGTGCTCGACGGCATGGTTGAACGTAATTGGGGGCGCGTCATCAATGTATCGTCGGTAAATGCCCAGAAAGGTGCCTTCGGCCAGACCAATTATTCGGCGGCCAAAGCTGGCATGCACGGGTTCAGCAAGGCATTGGCCTATGAAGTGGCCCGCAAGGGAGTAACAGTCAATACAATCTCGCCGGGCTACATCGGAACGAAGATGGTGACGGCGATACCCCAAGATATTCTGGATACGAAAATTCTGCCGCAGATCCCGTTGAACCGCCTGGGCTTGCCTGCGGAAGTGGCCGGACTGATTATCTATCTGGCCTCAGATGAAGCCGCGTTCGTCACGGGCGCAAATATCTCAATCAACGGCGGGCAGCACATGTCCTAGAGGCGTTGACGGACGACGAGAGGCGGGTAGCGAGCAAACCGGGACATCGGCCAAACGGAGGAATGGCTACCCAGTAGGCCTAGATGCGGCCTGTTCACTTTTTGGATGCAAAGTACCCTACAACCTTGCGTTGAATCAGGCTATTTTAAGTGCATCCAGGCTGGTCTGACCGTCGTTTGCGCACCAAATTTGTGCCCTGAAACGTCGATTTTGTGCCGTTTTTGCGTACTGCAGAAGTAAAAAAAACCCCGGCGAGTTACCGCCGGGGTTGAACCTTTACCAAAGGAAAACCTTTAGATAAAGG
>JANMYN010000463.1:0-2236 GCA_031382195.1 Betaproteobacteria bacterium | reverse complement strand
GCAACGAAGCGGAGCTGGCCGGCGTGCTTGGCCACGAAGTCGCGCACGTGAATCAGAAACATCACTTGAAGGCGTTGCGCAAATCCGCATTTGCCAATCTCCTTGGTGAAGGCCTGGCGGCGGCCACCGACGATAAGCATGCCGAGCTCGTCAAGAAACTGACCGGTCCGACCAAGGAGTTGTACGCGCGCGGCCTGGACAAGTCCGACGAGTTCGAAGCCGATCGCATGGGCGTCGTGCTCGCGACCCGCGCCGGGTACGATCCCTATGGATTGCCCGCGGTGCTGACCACGCTGGCGAGCGCGGATCCCAAGGACACCTTCCTGAGCTTGCTCTACAAAACCCATCCGCTGCCTCAGGCGCGGCTCGACCAGCTTGCTCCCGGGCTGGCCACGCTCGATTCGATCAAGGCGCCGCAAAATGCTGCACGCTTCCTGCAATACACCCGGAATTTGCAAGCCTCCACCCCATAGATTCTGGCTGCCCTCAAAGATGCGAAGCCGGATTTTCCTTCTGCTCCTGCTCGCAATGCCGGCGTTCGGTGCCTATGCCGGCGACGCCGGTTACGTGCTGAAGGCGGTCGATCTGCTCGACCGCCCCGCGGCTGACGCCAAGCCCGTCGGCTCACTCACAAGACAACAAGCGCTCGAAGTTGTCGGCCGTAGTGGCAAGTGGGTCAATGTCAAAGCCGGAGCCCGCAGCGGCTGGCTGAGGATGATCGATGTGCGCCTGAATGGCCCCTCCCGGCAGATTACCGCGCCTGCCCGCGCCAGATCGGCATCCGACAGCGGCATCCGCGGTTTCTCCGAGGAAGAACTTATGGTCGGGGCGCCAAATCGGATAGAGGCAGACAAACTCAAGGATTACGCGGTCACCACAAAGGACGCCGTAGCCTTTGCGCGAACCGGAAACCTTCGGCAGCGCAAGCAGGATTACCTCGAAATGCTGGACTACATGCCCGACGGAAAGCCACCGGAGGGATTCTTCGATGAATAGGCGCCTTGTTGTATCGGTCCTGTTCATCGCGGCCGGATGCAGTGCCGGCCCCTATCCGTCGATGCGCGAAATGCAGGCCCGGCAGGATGCGCAGATGCAGCACACGGCCGAGCAGATGGAAAGCCAGATGCAAGGTATCCAGGACATGTTGGAAGGCAAGGATACCGAGGCGGCCCGTGCGCTGAAGCAACGCAGCGAAGCGATGGAGCGCCAGGGCGCGGAAACGGACCGGCAGATGCGGCAGGATCCCCGTTACGCCCGCATGGCCGGCGAGCAGGAGCGGGAGGAACGCGAGGCCAGGCGCAAAAATCCGTCCGGCATTGAATCCGAGTTCGATCTTTCGGATGCGGAGGAGGCCGGACTGGGTTTCGGCATGGCCCAGCAATTCCTCAGCAACCAGAAGCTCGTCGCCGACGAGCGCATGCAGAGTTACCTGAACGCGGTGGGCATGTGGGTTGCACAGCAGTCCGAGCGTCCCAATCTGCCCTGGCGGTTCGCGATCATCGAAGGGGAGTCGCCGAACGCGTTCGCCGTCCCCGGCGGCTACATTTTCGTGACGCGCGCAATGTTCGACCTCATCGAAACCGAGTCCGAACTTGCCGCCATACTCGGCCATGAGATCGCGCACGTCGTGCGCAAGCATCATCTGCGCTGGGTCTATATGAACAAGCAGTTCGACGTGTCCTTGCGCAACGCCCAGGAAGGGCTGCGCGACAACAGCGCAGCTTACCAGCGCATGCTGCAAACCATCGGCAGGATCATGCAGCGTTCGAAGGAGCAGATGAATTCGCCGCAATTGCGGGCCGGCCTGTCCAAGTCGGAAGAATTCCAGGCCGATACCGATGGCGCGGTGCTTGCATGGCGTGCCGGCTACGAAGCGTGGGGACTCGCCGCCGTGTTGCAGCGATTCGAGGCGGCGAGTCGGGTGCGGCAAGCCAACGACGCCGTGCTGTCGGACCACCCAGAACCGTTGCAGCGCTTCAAGATGCTCGATCTTGCGCTGCGTTCGCGCCCGGACGCCGATACCCTTGGTGAAACGGGTGCGCAGCGCTATCTCGAAGCCGCACGCGCGCTGCGGGGGCGACACAGCTGAATCCAGCGCGCAATGACAAGCATGCCCTGCTGGCGGGCGCTACCGGGTTAGTTGGAAGATTCTGTCTGCGGCGCCTGCTTGGGCATACCGCGTACGCGAAAGTAACGGTGTGGTCGCGGCGCGCCCTGCCGGCGGTACACCAAAAGC
>JANMYN010000373.1:0-3264 GCA_031382195.1 Betaproteobacteria bacterium | reverse complement strand
GTCCGGTGAACGGCTCTACCTCAATCTCAAGCGCATGGAGGTGGCCTACCTTGAACAGAACAAACGCGAGTACGAAATCACCAAGCATGTTTCGTTAATGCAGCTCGATCCGATGGCGTTGCTGCTGCTCAAGGAAACCGGGCGGTGTGAAGTGAGCCTCCCTGAGGCGCTGCTGGATTTGGATTTTCCGGGTCATTACCTGCGCCGGATCAAGTCATTGTCGCTGACAATCCCCTGTATCACCGGGCCGTACTCAAGTGTGCCTTGCACGCTTACGCTCCTGAAGCATTCGGTGCGCCATAGCAGCAGCGCGTCCGGGAATTACACGCGTGATATCGAAAACGATGATCTTCGCTTTATCGATAGTTTCGGAGCCATCCAGTCAATCGTGACGAGCAGCGCGCAGAACGATAGCGGGCTTTTCGAAACGAACCTGCGTGACGAGCGCTATTTGCCGTTCGAAGGTGCGGGTGTGATCAGCACTTGGCGACTCGAATTGCCCAGGCAATTCAAACCATTCGCATACGACACCATTTCCGATGTCGTTCTGCACTTGCGCTACACGTCCCGGGACGGGGGTGAACTGCTCAAACAGCATGCCGTTTCGGAATTGACTGCCGCAGTGAATGCCGTAGTCCAGTCCGCCGGGCAACAAGGGCTCGCACGCAGCTTCAGCTTGCGTCACGAGTTTCCGAGTGACTGGAATCGCTTCCTGAATCCCCCGGCAGACATCAACGGAGACCAGACGATGAAACTGAGTTTGGAGAAGGCTCGCTTCCCGTTCATTCTTCAGACGAAGACGATCACGATAACCAAGATCAATTTGTTCGTGAAGGTCAAGCCGGAATTTGCCGCCAGCCACGACAAGGACCAGCTCAAAGTATCCTTGGAGCCCGGATCGGTTGCCTCGGCGACCAATCTGGCCCTTGCCTCGTGGAACGGCTTGTTGCGTGCCGAGAAAACGCCGGCGGGGGCACCGGGGGATTGGACGCTGGCCGCTTGGCGGGTGAATACGGGCGCCGTCGACCACAAGCGCATAGATCCGCAGGCGATTGAAGATATTGTGGCTGTTTGTGCGTACACGATTGCAGGCCCGTGAATCCAGAATGGATGAATTTCGAAACCGAGAGACGGCCTTCCATATCTCGTGGCACGAGTAGATGGTCACCATGAGCAAATCGGAGGGACGCATAGTGAATAGTAGTGAATAGGGTCAGTTCTTTAGTTTATAGTCCGTCGCTCTTGCGATACCATCACGCATCACCTTTTTTCTCGATCTCGGTTTGGATCTGCGATACCCGGGACGCGGAGATGCCGGCCAGGGCCGCGACCTCGTTAAGCGTCAGGTTGGCCTGCCGGCGCAGCCGAACCACCGCCAATTTGAACGCCTCCGGATGCGATCGATCGAGCACGCCCTTCGGCGTCAGCCCATATTTCCCGGCAATCTGCTCCAGCACCTGTTGGCGCGAGGGCCGCAACGGGTGGCGATGGGCGCGGGGGACATTGCTCGATGGCAGGGCGTCGGCTAGTTTTCGCATTTTCTTCAGGAACGCGGGCTTGCCCAGAAAGATTTGTCCCGAGATGCCTTCCCAGGGAGAGCCAGCGTGCGTTCCCCGGGCAACGAAGCTTTGATAGGCCTTGCGGGCCGCCTGGCCTTTGCCGAAAAGCGCCAGTACCCGGTCCGCAGCCAGCCAGTCGGGACAGGCCATTTTGCCCGCCGTGGGCAAGTAGCTGCTCCAGGGCCAGTCTTCCACTGACGCTACTTTCCTGCCTTTGACGCGCACCGGATTCAGGACCACGTAGCGGCAGAGTTCCAGCAGGTGGCTGTCCTTGTCCACCAGGATCGATTTGTAGCGCCCCTGCAGCAGGTGGCCGACGAGCCGATGACGGCGGTTAAACGCCTGCGTATAGACCCCGTTGAGTCGGCGCATGCCGCGCACCAGGTTGGGCTCCGGGGTTTCGAGCAACAGATGGTAGTGGTTGTCCATCAGGCAAAAGGCATAGAGCAGCCAGCCGTGCTGGCGGACTTCCTTGGCGAGCAGGTCGATAAAAAGTAACCGATCCTGGTCGTCGAGGAAAATTCGTTCGCGACGGTCCCCGCGCGCGGTGAGGTGATACAGCGCTCCCGCGAATTCCAGGCGCAGCGGACGAGACATGGTGTAAACGTTGAGGCTGTAGAAAAACCCTTTTTTTCGCGCAGAGATTCTCTTCGTTGCTGTCGCAGAGATTTTTCTGGCGAGGAGAATTCGCTAAGGCAGTTGTGGTCTCTGAGGACTGTTGGGCATTGTGTTTCTCATCGGGCCGCACTTTCCCTTCTTGTTCTGCTCACTGCGCATAGCCGTGATGCGCCAACTTCTCGATGTTGTGTACGAGGCAGAAGAGCTTCCACTGCGTATCGACTTTGCGCTGTCCTCGCAAGGTGAAGCGGTTGAGTCGCTTGTTGTACCGTATGTTCGCGAACACCGGCTCCACGGTCGCGAAGCGCTGCCCGTAGCGGCGGCGGCCCTCTTCGCCGTCGATCTTGCGTTTCATGCGCTCGGTGTGGGATTCGGCTTTGTGGATGCGCCCGGTGAAGAACACCACCTGGCGCACCGGGGTTCGATCCGGGTGGCGCAGGCACTGGTCTCTTAAGGGACAAGGTCCGCATACGCGTTTCGCCCCCGTGAACTTCACGGCTTCTCTGCCTTGGATCACCACCGCGCTGCCGTTCTGGTAGAGAAATTCCCCGGCCGGGCAGATGCACGTCTTGGATTCCTCGTCATGGTAGAAGTCCTTCGGCCCGAATAACCTTTCCTTCTTCTCCTGAGGTGTCTTGTCCCAGAGCGGATCAGGCTTGGCCTTGTGCTTGTGCTGATCGGCGAAGCGCTCGTCACGCTGGCGCATGCCGTTGTCGGCAATCAGCGCCTCGACGTTCAACTTTGCCAATTGCTCCAGGTTGTCCTCGCTGTGGTAACCCGCGTCAGCGGTCACCACCGAGGTGTCTTCGATCAGGTCGCGTATCGCCTCGACCACGGGCAGCAGTAACGCCTGCTCCGAGCCGCTGCCATGGGCTTGTGCCTCCACGATGATCTGGTGGGCGCTATCTACTGCCGCCACGCCGGTATAGCCCTGGATGACCCCTTTGTCGGTGGCCATCTTGGCCGATTCGTTGTCGGTGCGGTTGCTCTTGCGGATCGAGCCCTTGGCCCCGCGCCGGTCTTCGGGATTGTCTTTGAGCCATTCACGCAGTTGGGCGGCATCCTGCTTGAGCCGCTCGATGCGTTC
>JANMYN010000315.1:0-8872 GCA_031382195.1 Betaproteobacteria bacterium | reverse complement strand
TCGACCTGCTGTGCTGCTCCTTACAGTCGCGTTGCTGAGCACCCTCGGATGGACTGGAGAGAGCTGGGCGCAGGCGAAGATCCCGCGCGTCGGAATTCTCACTTTTGACGCAGTCACCGTTGACCCGACGGTAGGGACATGGCTGGAGCCGTTCCGCCGCACGCTTGCCGACGAGGGATGGATCGAGGGCAAGAACGTTGCAATTGAATACCGGAGCGCCCGCAGTGATCCGTCGCGATTTGCCGAGGCCGCCGCTGAGCTCGTTCGGCTGAAGGTGGACGTCATCTTTGCCCACAGCGCCTCGGCTGTTCGCGTCGCCTACGCGGCGACCCGCACCATCCCGATCGTCGGGAACGATTTCGTCACCGACCCAGTCGCCCAAGGCTATGCCGAGAGCTACAGCCGTCCTGGTGGTAACGTCACTGGAGTCTTTCTCGACGCCCCTGAGCTCGCGGGCAAGTGGTTCGAGCTCCTGAGGGCCATTGTGCCCGGCCTGTCCCGTGCCGTCGTCCTGTGGGATCCCATCGGAGGCCCAACGCAGCTAAGAGCAGTCCAAAGTATTGCGCGGTCCATCGGCATACAGCTTCAGATTGTCGAGGTCCACAAGCCGGACGACATCGACAGGGCTTTCTCCGCGTTCCGCGGCCGGCCCCAGGCGCTCATCATCCTGCCTTCCCCAATGATTTATGCGCAGAGCGAGCAACTGGCCAAGCTGGCAATCAAGCACCGATTGCCCGCGACATCGATGGCGCGTGAGTTCGCCGATGCGGGCGGTGCGGTGGCCTACGGCCCCGAACGTGCCTCGGCGTACCGGCGCGGTGCTGTCCTGGTTGCCAAGATACTCGGTGGCGCCAGACCGGCTGACTTGCCGGTGGAGCGGCCCACAAAGATCCAGCTCATCGTCAACCTGAAGACCACCGAGGCCCTCAGGCTAACGGTCCCGGATTCTGTTCTAGTCAGAGCGGACGCGGTGATCCGATAGGGTGCACCGGGCCAACGCAACGTGAGAGCTCTCGGACGCACCTGTGCCGCATTTGTGACGCGTCTACACCCCTTCACAAAGTTTGTGCCGCGGGTGACGTTGGAACCGCTGTGGCAAACGCTACAAGTGACTGATTCAACGTTGCACGAATCAGCTATCTTCGACTTAACCTGCCTGGGACAAGTTAGCCTTCCCTGCGACTTGGTGCTGCTTAGAGCAGCACCAAGTTGTCCCGGTGGATCAATTCCGGCTCGTCGACGTAACCGAGCCGCGCCTCGATTTCGTGGCTCGGCGATTTGAGGATCTTGCGCGTTTCGGCCGAATTGTAGTTAACCAGGCCGCGCGCGATCTCGTGGCCTGTCGAATCCAGGCAGCTGACAACCTCGCCGCGTTCGAACTCCCCTGAAGATTCGAATACGCCGATCGGCAACAGGCTTTTCCCCTCGGTCTTGAGCGCGCGGGTCGCTCCGTCGTCGAGCGTGAGCTTGCCGCGCACTTGCAAGTGATCCGCCATCCATTGTTTGCGGGCCGCCAGTGTCATTGTTTCCGCCATCAGTTGCGTGCCTATGGCTTCGCCTGAGGCCAGCCTCACCAGCACATTTGGTTCGCGCCCCGACGCGATGATGGTGGCGGCGCCGCTGCGCGCAGCACGTTTGGCCGCAAGAACTTTAGTCAGCATGCCGCCGCTGCCGACATGACTGCCGATGCCTCCTGCCATTTCTTGCAGTGCGGGATCGCCGGCTTGGCCTTCACTGACTAGTTCCGCATCGGGATGGCGGCGCGGATCCCGTGTATAAAGCCCAGGCTGATCGGTCAGGATGATCAGCGCATCCGCCTCGATAAGATTGGTGACCAGCGCAGCCAGTGTGTCGTTGTCGCCAAAACGGATCTCGTCGGTGGCAACGGTATCGTTTTCGTTGATCACCGGGACCGCGCCGAGCGCAATCAACGTCCGCAGCGTAGAGCGCGCATTCAGGTAGCGCTTGCGATCCGCCAGATCTTCGTGTGTCAGCAGTATCTGGGCAGTTTGCAAGTCGTGCTTGCGGAAGCAGGATTGGTAAGCTTCGACCAGGCCCATCTGGCCGACGGCTGCCGCCGCCTGTAACTTGTGCAGAGCGCTCGGTCGACGCTTCCAACCGAGGCGCTGCATGCCTTCGGCGACTGCGCCGCTCGAAACCAGCACGATCTCCTTCTTGCGGCGCTTGAGTTCTGCAATCTGCTCCACCCAACCGGTCAGCGCGACATGGTCGAGTCCCTGACCCTCGTTTGTTACGAGGCTGCTGCCGACTTTGACAACCAGCCGCATGGCTTGCGCGACGACGGATTTCATGGCGCGAATTTCATGACTATCCGGCGTTTCGGGTTATGCGGTGTTATCTGCATTCTCTGCGGGTTCGGTTCTGGCGTTTCGTTCCAGGTGTTCCATGATCGCAAAAGTGAGCTCGCGCCCACCCTCCCCGGTGAGCGCGGAAATGGTAAACGTTTTCTCGGGTGCGGAAACCTGCCCTGAGTACGCCGCCAGGAAATCCCGGACCCTCTGGTCACGCGCTTCCGGTGCGATCAGGTCGACCTTGTTCAGCACCAGCCAGCGCGGCTTGCGATACAGTTCTTCATCATACTTGCGCAGTTCTTCGACAATGGCGCGTGCATCATTTGCCGGATTCGCGCCTTCGTCAAAAGGCGCGATATCGACCAGATGAAGCAGCAATCGGGTTCGCTGCAGGTGACGCAGGAACTGATGGCCAAGACCCGCGCCTTCAGCGGCACCCTCGATCAGACCGGGAATGTCGGCGATCACAAAACTGCGGTTTTCATCGACGCGCACGACGCCGAGATTCGGATGCAGCGTAGTGAACGGATAGTCCGCGACCTTCGGCCGTGCCGCTGACACGGAGCGTATGTAGGTCGATTTGCCGGCGTTCGGAAGCCCGAGCAGGCCGACGTCGGCCAGGACCTTGAGCTCGAGCTTCAATCGGCGACTTTCGCCGGGCGTGCCCGGCGTGCATTGGCGCGGCGAGCGATTCGTGCTGGACTTGAAATGTATGTTGCCCAGCCCGCCTTGCCCGCCTTTCGCCAGTACCGCGGTCTGGCCGTCCACGGACAAATCCGCTAGTACTTGTCCTGACTCGATATCGGTCACGACGGTTCCGACAGGAAAACGCAAAGTGATGTCGTCTGCGGCTTTGCCGTAACAATCTGACCCGTGACCTTTTTCGCCGTTGCGCGCGCGATGGATGCGGGCATAGCGATACTCAACCAGCGTATTGATGTTGCGATCGGCCACGGCAAGAATGCTACCGCCGCGGCCGCCATCACCCCCGTCCGGGCCGCCTCGCGGAATGAACTTCTCGCGCCGGAAACTCGCGATGCCATCCCCGCCTTTTCCGGCGTGGGCTTCGATGGTGGATTCGTCGACGAACTTCATATCAGAACCAATCTAGAACACATTGAACACGTAGGACGCGAATACCCTCGCGACAGCGTGGAGTACCCCTTCAAGGAAAGGCAAGCAAGGATCACGAAGGAAAATCGACAAACCGGACGGGAAAGAGGGGGCCGCGCTAAAAGAACCCTCGGCGGGTAACCAACCGGTTCCGATCCTGACTTTCCTTCGTATTAAAAGAGTTTCCTGTTCTTGCCCTTTTTAGGCCATGAAACACGACATGCCGCTCAGCGGCTTGTTTCGTTGAAGGCTAACCATTTGCGAAGCACAGGGTTATGCCGTAAACAAAAAAGCCCTACCGGGTCCGATAGGGCTTCTTGGCTTGACGCGGGAAACCTTACACCGGCATGACGTTGACTATTTTCTTCTTGAAGGGCCCCTTGATCGCGAAGTTCACGGTACCGGTGATCTTGGCGAATAACGTATGGTCTTTGCCCATGCCGACATTTTCTCCGGGATGGACCTGGGTGCCGCGCTGGCGCACGATAATGCTGCCGGCGGAAATCACCTGTCCGCCATAACGCTTGACGCCGAGGCGTTTGGACTGGGAATCGCGGCCGTTACGGGAACTTCCGCCTGCTTTTTTGTGTGCCATTTGCTGGATTCCTTATGCCGAGATCGTGCCGATCTGGATCTCGGTGTAGTTCTGCCGGTGCCCACCGTGACGCTGATAATGCTTGCGCCGACGCATCTTGAAGATGTGCACCTTGTCGTGACGGCCGTGAGACACCACCGTCGCTTGGACTGAAGCACCAGCCACCAACGGTGCCCCGATCGAGACCTTATCGCCGTCGGCGATCATCAGGACATCCAAGGTGATCTGGCTGCCGACGTCTGCAGGTAACTGTTCTACCTTGATTTTTTCGCCTGGGGCGACCCGGTACTGCTTGCCACCGGTCTTTATGACTGCATACATGATGGAGCCCTCGGTACGCTTTTGAGGAAAGCCGCGCATAGTACAAAAAAAGAGCGGCTTAGTAAAGCCGGATACGTCCTGGCAAAGCCGCACGCGTCTTGGGGGGGGCTGGTCCTGAATTTCCGGCCCGACAGGCTTATCATAACCGCAGTTTCCTTGACACCTCCCCAGCGCAGTTTCTACCATCGCGGGTTTTGTCTACGGCCATGCTTTTGACCCCGCTTGTGACTCCAGAAATCATCAACAGCCTGATTGCGGAAGACTTGAAACACGTCGACCTCGTGATCCGCGATCGCCTGAAGTCAGACGTATTGTTGGTCCGGCAGGTGGCTGATTACATCATCGGCAGCGGCGGCAAGCGGTTGCGCCCCGCGCTGGTTATATTGTCGGCGGGAGCCTGCGGCTACACCGGACGACATCACCATACGCTGGCCGCGGTGGTTGAATTCATCCACACCGCTACGCTGCTGCACGACGACGTCGTGGATGATTCGCATATGCGGCGCGGACGCGCGACCGCGAATTCGACGTTCGGTAATGCGGCAGCCGTTCTGGTCGGCGATTTTCTCTATTCCCGGGCTTTCCAGATGATGGTCGACGTGCAGAATATGCGGATCATGGAAGTATTGGCCGACGCCACCAATACCATCGCGGAAGGCGAGGTAATGCAGCTTTTGCATGTTCACAATGCAGACGTGACCGAACAAGACTATTTACGCGTGATCCGTTCGAAAACGGCGAAACTGTTCGAGGCGGCAGGGCGGCTGGGCGCAATTCTCGCGGGCGTGTCACAGGAACAGGCGTTGGCCGACTATGGCCTGCACCTCGGCACAGCGTTCCAGCTCGTAGATGACATTCTCGACTATTCCGGAGATCTGGCACGGACAGGGAAGAATCTCGGCGATGACCTTGCCGAAGGCAAGACTACGCTCCCCATTATTTATGCGATGCGACATGGCAGCGCGGAACAGGCGGCGATTATCCGAAACGCGCTCATCAATGGCGGTTTGAGCGATTTCGAACCCGTGCTGAAAACAATGAAGGAGACCGGGGCTCTTGACTACACGCGTTCCCGGGCCGAATTTTCAGCACGCAAGGCACGCGACGCGATCGCTGATCTGCCTGATTCAAAATACAGGGATAGTTTGCTAGAATTGGCAACCTTTGCGGTGACCCGCAATTACTGAAACTCACCGTCGGGGTGTAGCTCAGCCTGGTAGAGTACTGCGTTCGGGACGCAGGAGTCGGAGGTTCGAATCCTCTCACCCCGACCACTCTAATATTTCTGCATATCTGCGCTGCGAGGTACGCATGGCAAAATTCCTCCTCGTCATCGCTGTCTTCATCGTCTTTTACCTGTTCCTACGCAACCATGCGAAGAGGTCGGGTGAGGCGCCGCCTCCACACTCCAATTCGAATCGCGGTGAATCGAAGCACGGTGAAGACATGGTTCGATGCGGAGTCTGCGGCGTGCATCTGCCGACCAGCGAAGCGGTTACCTCGCGGGGCGACTTCTTCTGCAGCAAAGAGCATTTGCAGCTTGCTGACCGGGACCGCGGAAACCGCTAGGCGCTGTCGCCTCCGGGGCCGATGAGCAGCATTTCTTTTCCAGTTCAGAGTATTGACGTCGAGCGCCGCCAATATGGCGATGCCTTCTGGCGCTCGCTGCTCTATTTCAATGTCTATCGTCTTGCCGCGGCACTGGTGCTGCTCGCTGCGGCGTTGACGCTGGGGGAGAACGTTCCATTCGGCTCCGTCAGCCGGCATGCCTATCTTTATACGGACGTCGGCTACATCATCTTCAGCTTGCTGGCGTTTGCCGCCATCTTGGCGCGCAGACCTTACTTCACGGGGCAACTCACCGTGCAGATCTGCGTGGATATCCTCTTCGTGACCGTGCTGATGCACGCCAGCGGGGGGATCAGCAGCGGGCTGGGTCTGCTTTTGCTGGTTTCGCTGGCTGCGGTCGGATTGATCAGCCGGGGCAGACTGACGCTGTTCTTTGCCGCGCTGGCCACGATTGCCGTTCTGGCCGAGCAGGCCTATCAAGTGGAGTTCCTGTCAGGACCCACCGCCCAATTCGCGCAGGCCGGGTTGCTGAGCATCGGGTATTTTGCCACTGGCTGGCTGGCGCATTCGCTCGCCAAACGCGCGGTCGCGATCGAGGCAATCGTGGCGCAGCGCGAAGTCGATCTCGCCAACCTGGCGCAGGTCAATCAACTGGTGATCCAGGATATGCAGGATGGTGTGCTGGTGGTGGACGAACGCGGTGTGATTCGCCAGATCAACAGCCGCGCGGAAGTCTTCCTTGGCCCGCTGCGTCGTTCGAATCAGGAAATTCACCTTCAGGACTACGCGCCGACGTTGGCTGCACGCCTGGAGCAATGGCGGCGCGACCCCGGCGCGGTGTTTGATTCGTTTCGCACCGTGCAGACGCACAGGCCTACGGCGGCCCGCTTTGTCCAGGCCGGCATCAGCCGCAACGTCGGGGTCGTAATCTTTCTGGAAGATTTGACGCGTGTGCAGCAGCAGGCGCAGCAGCTTAAACTCGCTTCACTTGGCCGGCTCACCGCCAACATCGCTCACGAGATTCGCAATCCCCTGTCCGCCATCAACCACGCGACGGAGTTGCTGCTCGAGGAGACCGCGTTGCGCAGCCCATCCCATATGCGCATGCTCCAGATCATCCACGATAACACCCAGCGGCTCGATCGCATGGTCCAGGACGTGCTTAAGCTAAACCGGCGCGATCGCGCGGTACGGGAGCACTTCGATCTGAGCGATTACCTGGAGACCTTCGCGGCAGAGTTCTGCGAAATCGAGAAAAAGCCTGCGGATATGATTCGGCTGGAGGCGCAGTTCGAGGTGGCCATCTCATTCGATCGCAGCCACCTGAACCAGATCATGTGGAACCTGTGCCGCAACGCATTGCGCTACTGCCAGAAAAAACCAGGAAGCATCGTCGTCAGTGTGCGTTCGGGGCCGCGGCCGGGTACGGTAGAATTGAACGTGATCGACGATGGCATGGGCGTCGCCGAGTCGCTGCGTGCGCACTTGTTCGAGCCGTTTTTTACCACTGCATCCAGCGGCACCGGTCTCGGTTTGTATATCGCACGCGAGATCTGCGAGGCAAACGGGGCGACGCTCGACTACGTGGAGCGGCCGGTCGGCGCACAATTCAGCTTGGTCTGCAAAGGAGTGTCAGCGTGAAACGTAAGGAACAGCAGGCAGGAGCGACATCGCGTTCGGTACTTATCGTCGACGACGAAGAGGACATCCTCGAACTCATTGAACTCACCCTGCTGCGCATGGGGCTGGATGTTGACCGGGCCACGACCGTCAAGGGCGCGATCGAAAAGGTGAAGGCCGGCGACTATGACCTGTGCCTTACCGACATGCGTTTGCCGGATGGGGAAGGACTCGAACTGGTGCAATTCATATCCGACAATCTGTCCGATCTCCCTGTAGCCGTAATCACCGCGCACGGCAATACGGAAAATGCCGTTGCGGCGCTGAAGGCCGGCGCTTTTGACTATCTGGCCAAGCCGGTTTCGCTCGAGCAACTGCGTACCCTGGTCAAATCTGCACTTTCGTTGCCTCAGCCCGCACCTGGCAAGTCCTCAAACGAGCAATCGATGCTGGGGGAATCGGCTGCGATGCAGCAAGTGCGCGAATTGATCGAAAAGCTGGCGCGCAGCGAAGCGCCGGTACATATTACCGGCCAGTCTGGCAGCGGCAAGGAACTTGCGGCACGCCTCATCCATCAGAAGGGCGCGCGCCGCGGCCAGCCTTTCTTTCCAGTCAATTGTGGTGCGATCCCTGAAAACCTGATGGAGTCCGAGTTCTTCGGTTATCGCAAGGGCGCTTTTACGGGCGCGGACACCGATCGGGATGGTTTCTTCCAGGCGGCCCACGGCGGCACGCTGTTTCTAGACGAAGTGGCCGATTTGCCGCTGCCGATGCAGGTGAAGTTGCTGAGGGCGATTCAGGAAAAGAAGGTTCGCAAAGTCGGCGCGACCCAGGAAGATCCCGTCGATGTGCGCATCATCAGTGCGACCCATCAGAAGCTCGGCGAATGCGTCGAGGCCGGCAAGTTCCGTCATGATCTGTATTACCGGCTTAATGTGATCGAGTTGCGCATGCCGGCGTTGCGGGAAATGCGCGAGGATATCCCGCTATTCGTCGGTGCCTTGCTCGATAAACTGGCGCGAAACTCCGGCTCCAAAAAGCCCGAGGTCACTGCCGAGGCGCTAGAGGAACTCAAGCGCTACGATTTTCCGGGCAATGTTCGCGAACTGGAAAACGTGCTCGAGCGGGCCATGGCGTTATGCAGCGACGCCAAGGTCACGCCAGACGATCTGCAGCTCACACCCGAGGACATGCGCGAGCAGGCGGCCGCGACCGGCGGGGACAGCAAGGCGCCGCTGCAAGACTATCTCGATCGCGTCGAGAAGGAGGCCATTGTGGAAGCGCTGGAGAAAACGCGTTACAACCGCACCGCGGCCGCGAAGCTGCTCGGCATCACGTTTCG
>JANMYN010000281.1:0-3681 GCA_031382195.1 Betaproteobacteria bacterium | reverse complement strand
AGCTGCCTGCGGGGCCGCCGTTCTTTCGTTTTAGCGATGCCACGGAATGCAACAGGACAATCGCTGCCGCCGGCTTCGGGAGAGTGAACATTATCGAAGTTCCGCAGGTGTGGCGTTTTCCTTCGGCCGCTGCATTCTTCGACGGCATCAGCACCAGTACCGTCCGCACGGCAGCCTTATTACGCGCGCAGACGCCGGAGAATCTGAAAAAAATCCGTGCACAAGCGGAACGTGAAGCGAACGGCTATTCCCACGCGAACGGGACGATCGAGCTGCCCATGCCCGCCCTGCTCGCCAGCGCGCGCAAGCCCTGAAAGCACGGTGCCGCCCGGGCGTTGCAACTTTGCCTGCTTTCGGCGGCGGAAGGCGCTGCCCTGCACCAGCTTTTAGCTGCGCGCTCCCTGTTCCGCTGCCGTCTCCCGCCGGCCTCCAAGGGCCGCCGTCCTCCGCAATGTTCTGCATCAAGTGGGTTCCGGCGAAAATTTCGGCGCCCCCTGTCGGGCCGCGGCACATTGGCACGCCCAAAAAAAGAAGGATCGACTGGCGCTGCTTAGTCAGGCAAGCTGCGGGCATCCCCCGAGGACCGGAGCACGCCGATGGTCGATCGAAGCGACTCCGCCAGCGAAATCGTCCATGCACCCCACCCACCGCTGACGGACTACTACCAGAACGAATCTCAGCGCCACCGCTGGGTGCGGCGCATATTCGACGACACTGCCGCGGACTATGATCGGGTCGAGCGTTTCGTCGGACTGGGCTCGGGGTCTCGGTATCGCGGAGCCGCTCTGTTGCGCGCTGGACTCAAGCCCGGCATGAAAGTACTCGACGTCGGTGTCGGCACCGGACTCGTGTCGCGCCAGATCGCGCGCATCGTCGGTGTTCCCGAACTGGTCACCGGCATCGATCCGAGCCCCGGCATGTTGGAGAACGCGCGCGTGCCCGCCGGCGTTAAGCTGGTGCGCGGCGGCGTTGAGCATCTGCCATTCGCCGATGCCAGCTTCGATTTCGTGACGATGGGCTATGCGCTGCGGCATATCGCGGATCTATCCATCGCATTTGCCGAATGTGCCCGCGTATTGCGGCCCGGCGGACGTTACTGCATCCTCGAGATCACCTCTCCCGATAAAAAATTTCACGCGGCGCTGCTAAAAGGCTACTTGCGCGGCGTGGCGCCGTGGCTCGCCCGGCTGACCTCGCGTAACGCGGAAACGCCGGTACTGTGGAATTATTATTGGGACACCATCGCGGCATGTGCGCCGCCGTCCCGGGTGATGCATACGCTCGAGGCTGCCGGTTTCGGCAAAGTGGAGCGCCACGTCGAACTGGGCATATTTTCGGAGTACCGTTCAGACAAGCCACAAAGGTGACGCGGAATTTGACAAACAAATGCCGCACCCGCAGCGTGTGCACAGCACCCGGCATCCTGCGCTGCACTGAACCAGCTCGGAATTTCGATATAGGCACACCCGCCGGTTTGTGGAATCCCTTCAGTCCAGCTTGAAGATGATTTCCTGGTCGGCCTGATAGCTGGTGCCGTCGCGCTTGAAAATGTATTGAACCACCGCTTCCATGACCGCTGTGTCGAACACGCCCGGCGGATTCGCGGCCAAAATCCTGGCATCGCTCACGCTGCCGTTTACTTCCACGGTCAGCCGAACACGCACGCGGCCCTGGATATGCGCATCCTCGGCCTCGCGCGGATACTTCGGTTTCACCTTCTTGACCGGCTTGACGTCGCGGAATACCGAGGGCAACGGCTGCGCCTCGGGTTGCGGCTCGGGCAGCGGCTCGGGCGGTTTTTCCTTTGGCTTCGGCTCGGGCTTGGGCTTGGGTTCGACCTTGGGCAACGCGATCTTCGCCTGCACTTTGTTGGGCAACGGCTTCGGCACGACGATGGGCAGCTGCTTGATCTCGCGCTCCGGTGTGGGTTTCTGCTTCTTTAGCGGCTCCGGCGGCGGTATTTCCTCGAGCGGGGGTTGCTCGAGACGCACCGACATCACCGGTTCCGGCGGTGGTTGCTGCCAGAATTGCAGCACCGACCAATCCACGCCCAGCAGCAGAAAGGGCAGGATGATCTCCATTCCGAGCGCGATCAGCAGCGCGCGCCACAGCGGCAGCGTCTGCTGATCGGTGTCGCCGGGCTGCCACCACAGCCGCCCCCGGCTGACGATTGTGCCGCTCATCGGCTTTGATCTGCCGCTACGCTCACTTCTTTTCGGCCTTAGCGGCGATACCGACCGACGAAATACCCGCGCCGCGGATCGCGTCCATCACCTGCAACAATGACTGCAAAGATACGTCCTTGTCGCCAGCCAGCACGACATCGACCGGCTTTTGTTTCTTCAACTCGACGAGCTTGGTTTTGAGTTCTTCCTGGGTCACTGGCTTGCCGTCGATGACGGTCTCGCCGGTTTTCGCGATGCCCACGGTCACGGTGGAGGACTTGATCGACTGCGTGGTTTTCGAGCCTGGGATCTCAATCGGCAGGCCGGTTCCGGCGATCATCCGCAGCGAGATCACAACGAAGAACACCAGCAGGAACATCATGATGTCGATCATCGGAATCACTTCCACGCGCGGCCGGTTCGCTTCGAAGTAGCTGGCCCGGGTGCGTGTGCTCATGACGCCCTCCCGCGAATCTGCGCAACGCCGCTGCTATGCGCTTCGCGCACCGGCATGCCCTGGTGTGTCGATCCGCCGCCGTAGAGACGGTTCAGCACCATGACCTTGAGCAGATCCATCTGGTGCACGGCCAGCCTCACGCGCTTGTTGAAGTGGTTCAGGAACAACACCGCAAAGATGGCGATGAACAGTCCGGCACCCGTGGCGACGAGCGCCTCGGCGATGCCGCCCGTCACCATCTGCGTGGCCGCACCGCTCGAGCCTGAAGTGCCGAGGATATCGAAGGCGTGAACCATGCCGATGATCGTGCCAAGCAGCCCCATCAATGGCGCCAGCGTGACCGACGTATCGAGCACCCAGATCAGGCGGTCGATCTTCGGCAGCTGCCACATGATTGCCTCGTCGATATGCCGGTCCATGGTCCCGGCATCCTCGCCGCGC
This sequence comes from Betaproteobacteria bacterium, assembly GCA_031382195.1. Taxonomy (GTDB): domain Bacteria; phylum Pseudomonadota; class Gammaproteobacteria; order Burkholderiales; family JACQAP01; genus JACQAP01. The sequence continues at coordinate 618 of JANMYN010000281.1, read as the reverse complement.
GAGGCCAGCGCCGATGTGATGATAGATCGTTGCAACGAGCCGTCGTAGTGCGTGGCGAGTTGTTCGAGCTTATCCCAGTTCTGGTATTCGACCAGTTGCAGGTCGTGCTCCATGGCCTCGCCGGACTTCAGCACTTTGAAGAAGAAATACGAGCGCTCGACGATCACCGCCAGGGTGATCAGCAGCAGCACACCCATCAGCGGCAGCAGGCCACCCGACATCACGCTCAGTTGAATCAGTTTGTCCATAATTTTCTGTCTCTCTCTCCCTCTGGTCCTTCGATTGGCGAACGGTGATCAGCGAACGGCGAACGGAAAAATCACGTTGATCCGATTGCTGTTCACTGTCTACTGTTCACCGTTCCCTGTTCACCGTTCGCTGTTCACCGTTCACTATTTGCCATTCACCGCTCACTGCTCCGCGTTGTCCAGCGGAGGAAAAAACGGCACGCCGTAGCGCTCGGAAATACGCCTGGTTTCCCCGCTTTTCAACATCGCCGCGAATTCCTCGTCGATGAACTTCAGCAACTCGACTTCCTTTTCCTTGATGCCCCAGGCGTTGTCGAAGCGCATTTCGTCCGGCGGACGGTAACCCTTCACCATCTCGAACTCCGCCTCC
>JANMYN010000260.1:0-4306 GCA_031382195.1 Betaproteobacteria bacterium | reverse complement strand
GGCGATTGCGTCGATTTCCCGGACGCAGACCTCGAGGCTCTTCGCGCTGGAGGCGCCGATGCTGCCGCCGACGGTCACGCCCATGTGCGCGACGACGATATCCGCGCCGGCCGCGGTCATGGCTTTCGCTTCCTCCGCGTTGAATACGTAGGGGGTGGTCAACAGATCCAGTTCGTGCGCCTGGCTGATCATGTCCACCTCGATCCCATATCCCATGCCGGTCTCTTCGAAGCTCGCGCGCATGACGCCGTCGAACAGGCCGATGGTCGGAAAATTCTGCACGCCGGAGAATCCCATGTGCTTCAGCTCGGCGAGAAATTGCGGCATCAGCACGAAGGGATCGGTGCCGTTCACGCCGGCCAGCACCGGCGTGTTCCTCACCACCGGCAGTACCTCGCGGGCCATCTCCTTGACGATGTCGTTGGCATTGCCGTAGGCGAGCAGGCCCGCCGCGGAGCCGCGTCCGGCCATGCGGTAGCGGCCGGAGTTGTAAATGATGATCAGGTCGATGCCGCCGGCCTCTTCACATTTGGCGGACAAGCCGGTGCCGGCGCCGCCGCCGACGATCGGCACGCGGCTGGCCACCATGTTGCGGAACTTCGCGAGTATTGTTTTTCTTTCGATTGCGGGCATCGGCACGAATCCTTTTTCTTAATCGGTGATTTCCCGGAAATTTTGTACCAGGGCTGCGGAAAACGCCGGATCATTGATATGCAGGGGCAGTCGCGTCAGGCGGCGCGATGCGGTTTGCTTCAGCGATTTTTCAAGCGCAACGAACAAGGCGTCGTCGGCCTCGGGGTCGTGAAAGGGTTGGCCTGGCGCGTCCAGTGCGGATATGCCTTTCTCGGGAATCAGAAAACGCACCGGACCCTCGCAGGCATTGAGTCGTTCTGCAATCCAGGTGCCGAATGCGCGGCACTCGGAGGCGGTGGTGCGCATCAGCGTCACGTTCGGATTGTGCTTGTAGAGCTGTCTCAAACGAAACCGTTCTGGCACCGTATCGAGCGCCCAGAAGTTCACCATGTCGAGGGCGCCGACCGAGCCGACATAGGGAATCCGGCTGCGGGCAATCGCGCCGAGCCGGTCGGGCCCGGCGGAGAGCACGCCGCCCACGAGGTGATCGCAAACCTCGGTGGTCGTGACGTCGATGACGCCGACCAACATGCCGCTGTCGACGAGTTTCTCCATCGACTGGCCGCCGGTGCCGGTGGCGTGGAAGACGAGGCAGTCGAATTCCTTATCGAGCTGCGCGACGACCTGTGTCACGCAGATGGTGGTGACCCCGAACATTGTCAGGCCGATGGCGGGCCTGACATTCACGTCCGGCAGCTTGTGCATCGCCATGCCTGTGATCGCGTGCGCGGCATTGCCGAGCACAACCCGGCTGATGCGGTTCAGCCCCGAGACGTCGGTTACTGAATACATCATGGTGATGTCAGATGCGCCGACAAACTGCGCGACATCGCCCGCGGCGAGTGTGGACACCATCAGCTTCGGCACCCCTACCGACAGCCGGCGCATGCCGGCCGTGACGATCGAAGTGCCGCCGCTCCCGCCCAGTCCGACCACGCCGGCGATGTCGTCGCGCCGACTGATGTACTGCCCGAAGGCCACGCCCATCGCATCGACCGCCATGCCGCGGTCGTTGCCGCCAAGCACAAACATCGCGCCCCGCGGATGGCAAGTGGCTACATCGGCTGCGGCGACGTCGACCTCAATCTGCGGGGTTCTGATGCCTACGTCCACGATCACCGCGAGGGCGCCTGCCGCTTCGATGAGCGATTTGACGTATCGCAGCTCCTGGCCTTTCGTGTCAGCCGTGCCGACGACATAAATCCGCTTCATGAAATGGCGCGATGCATGGATGGCGAACGCCGGAGCCGCGCGGTGGTACGCGCGTCCGCTGCGAACTTCATGGCGGACTTCATTGCTTCCCCCCTCGCGAATGTACCGGCTAATCGCGCTTGTGCGTTGCAGCGCAAAAAAATCCGGCCCGGCGGATGTTTTTTATTGTAAGACGCTGGTATCGTAGTGAGATGCTAGTCTCAGGTCAAGAACGCCATCCGAAGGTCCGTACCGATGACAGGGCTCGTGCCGACAATAAAACGCGGGCCGACAGGGGGCCGCGTGCGCGGATGCGCAAAATCATGCTGGATGCCGCCATGCGCCTGATGCAGGACGGCCTGATTCCGTCGGTCAGTGATGTGGCGGAAGCGGCGCAGGTTTCGCGCGCCACCGCTTACCGGTACTTCCCGACCCAGGCGGCGCTGATCCAGGCCGCGGTGGACGAGGCGCTCGGCCCGATCCTGGCGTGGGAATCCGACTCCACCGACGCGGAGGAGCGGATGACGCAACTGGTGACCTTCGCTTATCCGCGCATGGAAGGTTACGAAGCGACACTGAAGGCGGCTCTGCGGCTTGCGCTTGACCAGTGGGCTCGCCGGCATGCCGGCCTGTCCGGTGACGAAGCGCAGATGGTGCGCGGGCATCGCATCGGCCTGCTGAATTCGGCGGTACGGCCGCTCAAGGGCAAGTTGGGCCGGGCCGGTTTCGAGCGGCTGACGCAGGCGCTGTCGCTGGTATTCGGCACCGAGGCCTTCGTCGTGCTTAAGGACATCTGGGGCCTCGACCGCAAGCGCGCCGAAGAGGTGGCGCTGTGGACCTGTCACGCGCTGATCCAGGCGACGGTTGCCGAGAATGGCAAGACTGTCGCAAGAGGCCCGGCATCCGCAGGCAAGAAGACGAAGAATGGTGTGTCCGGCGCCAGCGCATTGTTGAAAAAGAAGACCAGAATCAAGTTAAGGTAGAAACGGCGGTTTGTTTGGAACACGGCGACAAGACCGTGGCAGGGTTTCGGTGTCGAGGAGCGGCCGGCTGTTTGCATTCCGGGACGAAGTGCCGCAATAGCTAAAGACCAATATGGAGGAACAAACGATGAGTAACAAAAAATGGTCCGGCCTGCTGGCCGGCGCGGTTTTCGCTCTGGCCTGCAGTCCGGCGTTGGCGGCGGAAAATTTGACCATCCTCTGGGCCCAATGGGACCCGGCGAACTACTTGCAGGAACTGGTCAAGGATTACGAAAAGCAGACCGGCGTGAAGGTCACGGTTGAAACCACGCCCTGGCCCGATTTCCAGACCAAGGCATTCCGCGAATTCGCGGCCAAGGGCGATGCCTACGATCTGGTGGTCGGCGATTCCCAGTGGCTGGGCGCGGGTTCGACGGCGGGTCATTACGTGGAACTCACCGAGTTCTTCAAGAAGCACGGTGTGGACAAGAGCATGGCGCCCGCGACCGTCGAGGGTTATGCCGAGTATCCCAAGGGCAGCAAGAAGTACTGGGCGATACCGCTCGAAGGCGACGCGACGGGTTGGTCCTATCGCAAGGACTGGTTCGAGGATCCCAAGGAAATGGCCGCGTTCAAGAAGAAGTTCGGCTATGAACTCGCAGTGCCGAAGACCTGGGCGAACATGCGCGACATCGCTGAGTTTTTCCATCGTCCCGACCAGAAGCGCTATGGCATCGCCATCTACACCGACAACAGCTATGACGCGCTGGTGATGGGTTACGAAAACGTGTTGTTCGGTTACGGGGGCGATCTTGGCGACTACAAGACCTACAAGGTCAAGGGCGTCATCGACAGCAAGACCGCGGTCGACGCGCTGAAGTTCTACAAGGAACTGTACAAATTCACCCCGCCCGGCTGGGGCAAGGTGTTCTTCATGGAAAACAATCAGGCGATCACAGAAGGCCTGGCGGCGATGAGCATGAACTTCTTCGCTTTCTTCCCCGCGCTAACCAATCCGGCGACGAACAAGAACGCCAAGGTGACCGGCTACTTCGCCAACCCGGCGGGTCCGACGGGCAAGCGCTTCGCGGCGCTAGGCGGGCAGGGCATCTCGATCATCAAATACTCGAAGAAGCAGGCCGAAGCGACGAAGTTCCTGGAGTGGTTTATCAAGGAAGACGTGCAGCAGAAGTGGGCCAACCTGGGCGGCTATACCTGCAATGCCAAGGTGCTGCAGTCGGAAGCATTCCGCAAAGCGACTCCGTACAACCAGGCGTTCTACGAGACCATGTTCATGGTCAAGGATTTCTGGGCAGTGCCGGAGTACGCGGAACTGCTCGATTCAATGAACAAGCGCCTGCATCCCTTCATCGTCGGCAACAAGGGGACCGCCGAGGAAGCGCTGACCGGCGTAGCCAACGACTGGGACAAGACCTTCCGCAAGGCAGGCCTGCTCAAGTACACGTTTCAGGATCGGCGGGGAGGGCTGCGGCCCTCCCTGTTTTTAAGTGTGATGCGGC
>JANMYN010000023.1:0-9369 GCA_031382195.1 Betaproteobacteria bacterium | reverse complement strand
GTCATCGTCGGCACCCCGGGCCGGGTGATCGACCACATGGATCGCGGCACGCTGAAGCTCGACGCGCTCAGCTGTCTGGTGCTCGACGAAGCCGACGAGATGCTGCGCATGGGTTTCATCGAAGACGTCGAGAAAGTGCTGAAGAAAACGCCGCCCACGCGCCAGGTCGCGCTGTTCTCGGCCACCATGCCGGCGGCGATCCGGCGCATTGCGCAGACCTATCTGAAGTCGCCGGTGGAAATTACCATCCGCAGCAAGACTTCCACGGTGGCCAATACGCGCCAGCGCTACTGGATGGCCGGCGGCGGCGTGAGTAAGCTCGATGCGCTGACCCGCATCCTCGAGGCCGAACCCTTCGACGGCATGCTCGTGTTCGTGCGCACTCGCCAGGAAACCACCGAGCTGGCCGATCGCCTGGAAGCACGCGGATTTGGCGCGGCGCCGCTGAGCGGGGACATTGAGCAAAAGGTGCGCGAGCGCACCGTGAACCGGCTCAAGAGTGGCGATCTGGACATCATCGTCGCCACCGACGTCGCCGCTCGCGGCCTGGACGTGGAGCGCGTAAGCCATGTGGTCAATTACGACGTGCCGACCGATACCGAATCCTATGTGCACCGCATCGGCCGAACCGGCCGCGCGGGGCGCAGCGGCGAGGCCATCCTGTTCGTCACGCCGCGCGAGCGCCACATGCTGCGCATCATCGAACGCGCCACGCGCCAGAGCATCGCCGCGATGGAGCTGCCCAGCGCGGCGGCGGTCAACGAACAACGCCTGGCGAAACTCAGGGATCGCATCGGCGAAATCCTCGGCAATGCCGAACTCGCCCCGGGGCTCGAGCCTTTCAAAACTATGATCGAGCAAACCCAGCGCTCGCAATCGGCTTCGCCGCTCGCCATCGCCGCCGCGTTGGCGTACATGGCCCAGGGCGAGACCCCGCTGATGAGCGAATCACCTCCCGCGCGTCAGCGAGGCGATGACCGCGCCGACAAGCGCGAGCGCCCGCGCACGGAGACACCACGGTCCCACACCGGCGAGCCGCCGGGCGAGCCGCCGGGCGAGCCGCCGCGCCGGCCGCGTCGTGGCCCCGAGGCCGGCATGCAGACCTATCGCATTGAAGTCGGTCATCAACATGGCGTGAAGCCGGCCAATATTGTCGGCGCCATCGCCAATGAGGCGCAGATGGACAGCCAGCATATCGGCCGCATCGAGATCTTCGACGACCATAGTCTCGTCGATCTGCCCGAAGGCATGCCCAAGGAGATCTACCGGGAACTGCAAAAGGTATGGGTCGCCGGCCAGCAACTGCGCCTGAGCAAACTCGAGCCTGGCCCTAGCACGCCGGCGCGGCCGCCCGCGCCGCGGCATGAACAGCCGCAGAAAAAACCGCATCGCAAAGGCCCGCGCCGCAATCCCTGAATAGGATTGTGCCCCCCCATGGCACGACCTTTAAAGCACGCATCCCTTCAATAGCTCCTTCCCCCGCGTGCGGGGGGGGCTGGGATGGGGGCATGCTTGCCGTGGATCTTGCGGGTTTCGCCGTAACGCCAAAATCTGTTGGCGGCATGGTGGTGGCGATCAGGCCGAACCAGTCGAAGCGGCTGATGCCCCTGACCATCAATTTCCTGTCGGCGATACGCGTTCAGTCGGTCCGCGCTATCTTCCATCGGAACACTACCTCGGCAACGGCTTTCTTCGACAGGTCCACTTCGCGTGCCTGCGAGATACCGCCGTTCTCCACAATCAGCTTGTACTTGCCCTTGGGCATCTTCACGAAAAACCACGGACCATCCGATTGCGCGTCCAGTAGCCGGCGTCCGCTCGGGTCTTCGATCCTGACCGTGACCTTGGCGAGGTAAGCGCAGACGCGCCCTGTGCCGGGATGGCGGCCGCAACCAACGCGAGCCCCGCCCACAGCACCTTTCTGGTAACAAAACTTTTCACGGTGACCCCTCCTTCATTTTCATTGTGGAAGCGCCCGTATGAACACGTCTCCCGGGCAGAAGTTCACAATCGGGCTGCAATGCACCCGGACGAGTGGCCACCGGTTGCCATACGCCTGCCCGGCTCGATGCAATGTTCCGCTCGAGTACCGATGCAATAACTCCCATCCTTCGAGGTACGAACTCGATCGGGAAAACTTCCGTCTGAATGAAGTCTGCCCGCGTTTATTGTCCCTGTCCTTCCCGTCAGGGCAAGTCTTGCCATTTACTGATCGGTGGCGTCCAGCGGCATTTTTTTATTCGCGGATACCGGGGATGCGGCAGTGAGGATGGCCCATGCCGGCACGCGTGAATCGTCGCGCGTCATAACCCATAGGGGCCCTATTCTGCCCGCCAACGCGCAATGCGTGGAGTCGTGACACAGTCCGGCGCCGAGTCCCGTCGGGATTCTGGCCACGAATCTGCGGAACGTGTTGCAAACGAACCGCGTGATAAAGTCCGCGTTGCGCCGTATGTCGGCCTTGCCCGGCGGCAAGAGACGCATCGGCGGCCTGATTATTTCGGAGTAATTCATGGCATGACTGCCGCCTCCGCATCGCGTATTTCCGCCGCGGTCCGCGATTGGTTGGACCGCAACATCTTCGCGCTCGGACGCGAAATGCGGCTGTCGTATCTGCCGCCGCTGATGGTTTACGCCGCGGCCGGCATCTCCGGCCTGACCGGCGTTGTCGGCACCTTCTACGTGAAGGAGCGCCTCGGCTTGTCCGCCGAGTTCCTCGCCGCGCTCGGCTTCTGGATGATGCTGCCCTGGGCGCTGAAAATGCCGCTCGGGCATCTGGTGGACCTGATCTGGCGCTGGAAAAGCCTGCTGGTGTATCTCGGCGCGGGGCTGATCGCGCTCAGCATCCTCGTCATGGTCGGCCTGCTCGGCCACACCGACGCGATGCGTGCGCTCGCGCCGGTCGAGACCTGGTTCGTACTCGCTTCATTGCTGGCGCCGATCGGCTACGTGGTGCAGGACGTCGTCGCCGACGCGATGACGGTCGAAGCGGTGCCCCACTTCGATGACGCCGGCCAGCAGATCGGTGCGGCCGAGCTCAAGGCGAGGCATACAACCATGCAGACGCTCGGCAGGGTCGCGATCATTGGCGGCAGCGTGGCCGTGGCCATCCTGAACATTTTCCTGCTGAGCGGTGTCGGCGCGCTGCCGCAAGCGCAGAAAGCCGCCGCATATCTTTATATCTATGAGCTCGCGCTCGCCATCCCGCTGATTTCGGTATTGGGCGTCGCTCTTGCATCGTGGTTGCGCCTGCGCGAGCTGGCGCGGCTCGCCGCTGAGGGGCGCACGCGCGCACAATGCGAGGCGATCCTCGACCGCCACATCGACCCGCCGCCGGTCAACTGGTGGATATTGGGCGGAGGAATGGCGTTCACGGTGATTTCCCTGAGCGTTGGCCTGGGCGAGATCCCCGCTGCGCAGGAGATCGTGTTTTGCGCATCCATGGCCATCGTCATTTTCATGATGTGGCGTCTGACGCGCGAGCTCGCGCCCGAGGCGCGCCACTTCCTGGTGGGAACCGCGATCGTGGTATTCGCATTTCGCGCCATCCCGAGTCCGGGCGCCGGCGCGAGCTGGTGGGCGATCGACGCGCTGGGTTTCGACCAGCAGTTCATGGCCATGCTCGGATTGATCGCCTCGACGCTGACGTTGTTCAGCCTGTTCATCTTCCGTCGCTTCATGGCCGAGCATTCGATCGCCTACGTGGTCGGGGTGCTGACGCTGCTCGGCGCGCTGCTATCGCTGCCCAACATCGGCATGTTTTACGGGCTGCATGAATGGGCGGCGGCACATACCAACGGTGTGGTGGATGCGCGGTTCATCGCACTGATCGACACCGCGCTGGAGTCTCCGCTGGGGCAGATCGCGATGATCCCGATGCTGGCCTGGATCGCCAATTCGGCACCGGACAAACTCAAGGCCACGTTCTTTGCAGTCATGGCCTCGTTCACCAACCTGGCGCTATCAGCATCGCAACTCGGCACCAAATACCTGAACAGAATGTTCTCGGTCACCCGCGAAGTGCAGGATTCCGTCACCGGCCAGGTCATCGCGCCCGCCGACTACGGTGAATTGGGCGCGCTGCTGATCACGGTACTGTTGATCGGCGTTGCGCTGCCGTTTCTGGCCATCCTGTTTACGAGATTCACGCGCTTGCGCAATGCCTGACGACCGCACCCCGCAAAGTGGGCTGGCCCCTTCGGGTTTTTGCGCTGCGGCACTCAAAACTCCTCGTGTATTCCGTCGCCTTTCACGAGCAGATGTTTGGTCTTGCCGTCCGGGCCATGTTGCAGGTGGGCAATAACCTGCTTGCACAGGCGCTTCAGGTGGCCCGCGTCCTGTCCCGCAACCACCTCCTCCGAGAAGTCCAGCCTGTGAGTCGCCTTCGGCAACGTCAGGTAGATTTTGTGGCGGCCCTCTGCATTCTTGTATTCGACCGCTGCACCTTGGAACGCGTTGCCCAGAGTCCTCAGTAATACCTCGATTTTCTCTTTCATGCGGTCTCCAATGTTTACAACGCCATCACTCGCCCAAGGCCAGAAAGCCTGAGCCAGTCCAACGGGTAGTCCCCTGGATGCCTGAACCTGAATCATCTTCTCATTTACAGGGGCTGTCCCGATTCATTCATTCACATCCGGCGGAACGAAGCCGTGCTGCAATGTATTTTCGCCGACCGCGCGCGTCCACATGAACTGCTTGAGATCGTCCGGGCCGCCGGCCTGGACGCCAGTGCCGGAATGTCCGATGCCACCGATAGGCGAAAAAATGGGTGGCGACGTCGGACGCGGTTTCGAATTGGGGCAGCGTATCGATAAACCGGAACAACGCCGCGCGCAACGGCTCATCCTCCAGCGCGCGGGCCACGATCCTGCCCTTGAGTCCGCGCCCGTCAAACAATGACGGCGGCGCACCGGCCGCAAGTTGATAAAGACCGGATCCGATCTCGAATACCAGGGCGTCTAATTCCGGCTCGCGGATCGACTCGGCCACAGGCTCTCCCAGAAAATCTCCGACGCTCCCTTGATTCCCCGTCGTGCGCGCCGGTTCACTTGGCGCAGCCAGGAATCCAAAGTCTTGCCGGTGAATCCAGCCGCGGCGGATTCATCGCAGCGGCGCCTCGACAGTGAGAATATCAGCCGTCCTCATGCTGTGGTTTGTATGCGGCGACCAGTCTTTCCTGCAATTGCGCGGGCGCGGAAGCGTAATGGCTGAATTCCAGGGTGTAGGTCCCCTGCCCGGCGGTGAGCGATTTCAGCCGCGAAGGAAAGCTCTCCATTTCCGAAAGCGGCGCCTGGGCCGAAATCGACGTCACGCCAGGGCGCGGCGACCCGGTGCTGCGAACCTGCGCCCGTCGTGAGCTCAAGTCTCCGGTCAGATCACCCATATGCGATTCCGGCAAGGTAACCTCGATGTTGACGATGGGCTCAAGCACCAGCGGGCGCGCTCTGGCCAGGGCATCGAGAAAAGCCTTGCGGCCCGCCGCGACGAAGGCGACCTCTTTCGAATCGACGGAGTGAGCCTTGCCATCGTATACGGTTACGCGCAGATCCTGCATCGGGAACCCGGCAATGAAGCCCGACTCGAGCACCATGCGCACGCCTTTTTCGACCGCCGGAATATAGACCGAGGGAATGACGCCGCCTTTGACCTCGTTCACGAATTCAAAACCTGCGCCGCGTGGCAACGGCTGCACGCGCAGGAACGCCTCGCCGAATTGTCCGGCGCCGCCGGTCTGCTTCTTGTGCCGCGCATGGCCCTCCACCTTGTCGACGATAGTCTCGCGAAACGCGATGCTCGGCGCCTTGGTGTCAAGTTCGAGCTTGTGTTGCTCCGCCATGCGCTCGAGCAACGTTCTCAGGTGCATCTCGCCCAAGCCCCGGATCACCGTTTCATTGGCCTGGGCGTTGTGTTCGACACGAAAGCACGGATCTTCGGCTGCGATCCGATGAAGCACATCGGACAATTTCTGTTCGTCGCTGCGTTTTTTGGGCAGCAGCGTCAGCCCGAAAACAGAGGCCGGCAGGTCGAGCGGCCGCGCATGGATGCGGGCGTCCTCCGCAGCGTCATGCAGGATGTCGTCAAAGTGAATTTCGTTCACCTTCGCGACCGCGCAGATATCACCCGGAACCGCCTCGTCGACGGCGATCTGGCGTTTGCCGCGCAGGATCCACAGATGCCCCGGCTTGAAAGGCTTCCTGCCCTCGCCGATATAGAGCAGGCCGTTGGGCGTCACCCGCCCCTGGTGGACGCGAAACACCGCGAGGCGGCCGACGAAGGGATCGATCTCGATCTTGAAGACGCGGGCGAGGACGTGGCGGCCCGGGTCGGGAACGGCAATTATTTCGCTTGTCGTGCCGTGCGCATCGGTGTTGACGTAGACCGGGGGGTTCCCCTCCGCGGGATTGGGCAGGAGCTTTACCACCACGTCGAGTAGCTCGGCAATACCGGCACCGCTCCTGGCGGAGGTGAACAACACCGGAACCAGGTTGCCTTCGCGCAAGGCGCGCTCGAGCGGCTCGTGCAGTTGCCCCGGTGCGACCTCGCCCTGTTCGAGGTAAAGCGCCATCAACTCGTCGTCCACTTCGACGACCTGGTCCACCAGCTGGCGGTGAGCCTGCGCGACCGAAGAGAAATCCGACTCGCCATCCGGCACGAAGAAGCAGTCCGAGACGCGCGTGCCCTTGCCTGCCGGAAGGTTGATCGGCAGGCACTGCTTGCCGAACGTCGCCTGGATGGTCTTGAGCAATCCTTCGAGATCGACTTGCCCGGCATCGATCTTGTTGACAATGATGATGCGATCCAACCCCTGCCGCGCCGCCCACAGCATCATGCGAGTGGTCATCAGCTCGATTCCGTTCTGGGCATTGATGACGATCGCGGCGGTCTCGACGGCCGCAAGGGCCGGCAGCGCGTGGCCAAGGAAATCCGGATAACCCGGCGTATCGAGCAGGTGAATGCGGGTCTCCTGGGTCTCGAAGCTCGCCACCGCCAGCTTCAACGAATGATGCAGCCGCTTCTCGATCGGCAGGTAGTCGCATGTGCTGTTGCCGTGCTCGCCGCCACCCTCCGGTCCGAGCGCACCGGCTTGAACGAGCAGTGCGTCCGCAAGCGCGGTCTTGCCGCTGCCTGCCTGGCCGACCAGCGCCAGGGTGCGGATCTTCTTGATCGGGTATTTGCCCACTTCATCCTCCCGATATCGTTTGCGGCGCAAGTCACAGGCGTACGCGCCGTGTGGCATGATCTGTATCCGGCCCCTGAAAGGCGTCAGGCGTCGGAATTGAACAGCAGCGCTAAAGTATAAGCCGGACTGCGGCGTACGGCAGGTTGCGGTGCAACGTAGGGCGACGGTCCGGACCCGGCAATCGATACGGCCTGAACCGATTTATCATGTACGCGATTCTTTTGGGATTTGGACGGCAATGACAGACGTCATGACGCAAGCGCGCGCAAGCGAATCCCGCCAGGCACGCGCCTGCGATGCGCTGGTCATTGGCGCCGGATTTTCCGGCCTCTATCAACTGCTTTGCCTGCGTGATCGGCTGGGTCTTTCGGTCCAGCTGCTGGAGGCAGGCGCGGGCGTCGGCGGCACCTGGTACTGGAACCGCTATCCCGGCGCCCGCTGCGATTCGGAAAGCCATTCTTACTGCTACTCGTTCTCCGACGAATTGATGCGGGAGTGGGAGTGGTCGGAGCGCTATCCCGGACCGCCGGAAATCCTGCGCTATCTCAACCATGTCGCGGAGCGTTTCGATCTGAGGCGCGACATCCGCTTCAACACCCGCGTGACTTCGGCGCACTACGACGCCACGGCGAACCTGTGGCGCGTCATTACCGAGGCCGGCGAGCAATTCACGGCGCAGTACCTGATCAGTGCCGTGGGCTGCCTGTCGTCGGCCAATATTCCAGAGATCGCCGGCCTCGACACTTTCAAGGGGCGCTGGTATCACACCGGGCAATGGCCGCATGAAGGCGTCGATTTCAGCGGCAAGCGCGTTGGCCAGATTGGCACCGGCTCCACGGGCATCCAGTCGGCGCCGGTCATCGCGCAGACCGCCACTCAACTAACCGTTTTCCAGCGCACGGCGAACTACAGCGTGCCGGCCCGCAATGGCCCCCTGACCCCGGAGTTCAGGCGCTATGTGCGCGATAACACCGCCGCGATCCGGAAGATGATGCACTCCACCCTCAACGGCCATCCATGGCCCGTCTCCGATCGGCTGGCGTTGCAGACTTCGCCCGAGGAACGGCAGGCGTTGTATGAGGCCGCCTGGGAAACCGGCGGCCTGCGATTCCGCGCCACCTTCCGCGACCTCGTGACGGACAACGCCGCGAACGCCACTGCAGCCGAGTTCATCCGTGCCAAGATCCGCGAGATCGTGAAAGATCCGGCGACGGCGGCAAAGCTGTCCGACTTCGACCACCCTTATGCGGCGAAGCGCCCGCCGATCGACACCGATTATTTCGAGACCTTCAATCGCGACAACGTGGAACTCGTCGATGTTCGCGCGCAGCCCATCGAGCGCATCACTCCGCGGGGAATCCGCACGCGCGCTGCCGAGTATCCGCTGGACATCATCGTCTTCGCCACCGGATTCGACGGCATGACCGGCTCGCTGTTGCGCATGGATATCCGCGGACGCGACGGCCTGTCGCTGGCGAAGGCATGGGCAGCGGGGCCGCGCAATTATCTCGGGCTGCAAGTCGCGGGCTTCCCGAACCTGTTCATGGTGACAGGGCCAGGCAGCCCATCGGTCCTTTGCAACATGCCGGTTGCCATCGAGCAGCATGTCGAGTGGATCACCGGCTGCATTGCGCACATGCGCCAACACGGCCTGAAGCGCATCGAACCGGATGATGAAGCGGTCGACTCGTGGGTGGCCCAGGTCAACGCTGCGGCCGAGGCGACGGTGCTGCCGCAGGCGAAGCACTCCTGGTATCTCGGTGCGAACATACCCGGCAAGCCGCGCGTATTCATGCCGTACGCCGGCGGCATGGCGCACTACCGTAAAATCTGCGCCGATGTTGCCGCCAGGAACTATGAGGGCTTCACGCTAAGCGCCTGAGCTGTTCAGTGCCGTGGGATCGTCAGTACTCAAAAATATACTCCGCTGGCCGCGCAGACATTTCCTGCATAGAGCGCGCCCCGTTTTATTCGACTTTCAAAGCACCTCGAAGACCTCGTAGATCGGTCCCGTGGCCTCGCGCCGGCCCGTGGCGACCGAGATAATGCGGTTAAGCCAGTCGTATTTCGGCGAGCCCGTCTCGAATACCGGCGTCGTACGGAAATAGTAGCTTGCGGGATCGACCTGCTCGCCCCTGCTCAAGCGCGCCATCACGTCGGGCGGACCGTGACGCAGGCCACGGTAGGTC
>JANMYN010000010.1:0-1814 GCA_031382195.1 Betaproteobacteria bacterium | reverse complement strand
TGGATGCTCAGATAACAAACGGACAGGCATGCCTGTCCGTTTATCATTCCTCCGATACGCAGGACTTACTTCTTCGAGCGGTGCGCCTTCATGTAGTCGAGGATTTCCTGCTCGCTGACTGTGCCGTCCTTGTCGGTGTCGATGGCCTCGAAATTCTTCGCCACCCGCGGCATGGCTTTGGCCTCGTCTTTGGTCAGCGTGCCATCGTTGTCCTTGTCGGCGGATTTGAAGCGCTCAAGCGCGCGTTCATGCATTGCCTTGCCGGTTTTCTTCATCGATGCGCGGATTTCGTCCAGCGAGACTGTGCCGTCCTTGTCGGTGTCGATGGCATCGAAGTGCTTTGCGATCCGTGCCATTGCCTTGGCTTCGGCCTTGGTCAGGGTGCCGTCGTTGTCCGTATCGGCTTTCTTGAAGGCCGCTTCCAATTTGCTGCCGGGTTCGCCGGCCGCTGAAGCATACGTTGAAATGAGGGTGACGGCGGCAATGAGCGTACAGAGTACAAGTTCCTTGATCATTTTTGTCTCCTGGAAGTTTGGCGTGATGTCATAACGATTGTGCTGGATCAGCGTTGACGCCTCGCCGCCAGAGCCTTGGATACGGCGCCCAGTCGCGCCGCCTCGATAGCGGCGATAATTCGGCCGGGATCACCATTGATTTCTTGTGCTATGCCGCCCGCATTGACCGCCCGGGCAGCCGCAGCGGCTGCCCGCAGCAGGTCTGCCTGCGGATACGAGCGCGTTTCGAGTCCGCCGCGGCCGTGATAGTCGCAGCTGCAGGCGGCCAGCAATTCCTCGAAACGGGCCGGCCGGCGATAGACATCCGCCGCCGCAAACAGGTTAAGAACGGTCGCCGGACGCAGTTGCTCCGCGCGATGCACGTCGCCGTGATAGCGCGCTACCAGCACCGCCAGATCCCGGCATTCACCCGGAACGCGCAAGCGTTCGCACAGCCGCTCGACGAGTTCAACGCTCTTGTGTTCGTGGCCGTGATACTTTGGCCACTGCTCTCGCGGCGTGAGGGTTTTACCCAGGTCATGCGTCAGTGCCGCAAAACGCACGCTCAGCGGGAGGTTATGAACTGCAGCGCAATCCACGACCAGCAGGATATGCAGGCCTGTATCCACCTCTGGATGATGCTGCGCCGGTTGCGGTACGCCAAACAGGGCATCGACTTCCGGCAGGATGCGCTCCAGCGCCCCGCACTCGCGCAGTGCCAGCAGCATCCGCGAGGGTCTGTCTTCCATGAGTCCGCGCGACAACTCCTGCCAGACGCGCTCGGGCACGAGATGGTCGACTTCGTTGTTGCGCACCATTTCGCGCATGAGCCCCAGCGTCTCCGGTGCGATCTTGAAACCGAAGCGGGCCGCGAATCGCGCCACGCGCAGCACCCGCACCGGGTCCTCGACAAACGCCTGGCTGACATGACGCAGGATACCGGCCTTGAGGTCGGCGATGCCATGATGGGGGTCGATGATGTTGCCGGTTTCGTCGCGGGCGATCGCATTGATGGTGAGGTCGCGCCGCGCCAGGTCTTGTTCCAGCGTAACCTCAGGAGAAGTGTGGATGTCGAAACCCTTGTAGCCGCGCGCGGTCTTCCTCTCGGTGCGCGCCAGCGCGTATTCCGCGTGCGTCTGTGGATGCAGGAATACCGGGAAATCCTTGCCTACAGGGCGATAGCCCAGTTGCTCCATTTGCTCAGGCGTGGAACCGACCACGACGTAATCCTGATCGGCGACCGGCCGGCCGAGCAGGCCATCGCGCACCGCCCCTCCGACCCTATAGATCTTCACGATTCGTATTGCGGATTGACTTCGG
>JANMYN010000894.1:0-3903 GCA_031382195.1 Betaproteobacteria bacterium | reverse complement strand
ACCAGCTTTTTGTCGATTGTGTGGCAGGCAAGGCAATTCTTGGACTGTGCCAGCGCCTTTGCTTTTTCGGCATCTGCCGCGTTCGCACCACAGGCCAGCACCAGACCCGCCGTCGCCGCGATCATCAGGAGTTTCTTCATTGTACGAGCGCCTTTCGTTACGAGTTGATTTGGACTGCGCGGCATTCTATCGACTTTGGCCGCCTTTGAAAACCTTCAGGGAATTACCCGGCATCCAGATTCGCAAGCAGGTCCCGAATGTCTTCGATTGGTGCAAGGCAACTAACGCCGCGGCAGACGTAGGCGTTGACAGCGGCCACGACAGGCTTGTTTAACGCCCCCGGCAGGCCGGAAGTCGCCGAATCGATCGCCATCGTCATCGCGTCCGGTAGATACCTGCCTGCAAGCGTCCGCTGCCATGGGTGCAGTGCGTCCCGCGGTCCGCGGAGCACGATCACCCTGCCCGGTTCCAGCACTTCCCCCAGGGCGGTACACAACGTGGGGAATCCTGCGGGCTGGCGCAGCATTGCGGGAAAGAAAATGCGCACCGCCCGGTCTGCCGCCCGTAGGTAGCGCGATTCGCCAAGCAGATGGCCGAGGCGAGTCAGCGCCAGCGCGGCGATACCGTTTCCCGAGGGCGTGGCGTTGTCTGCGCCCGGCTTGGGCCGCAGAATCAGCGCTTCGTGGTCGTCGCTGGTGAAATAGAAACCACCCGCGGCCTGATCTTCGAAACGCTCGATCAACGTGTCAGCAAGTGCGCTCGCCAGTTGCAGATCGCCCGTTGAGAACTCGGCCTGCAACATCTCCAGCGAGGCGGCGAGCAAAAAAGCGTAATCGTCAAGGTACCCGTTAAGGTGCGCGCGTCCGTCCTTGCAGGTTGCCAGCAGCCGGCCCTGCTTCCACATTTTTGTCGTGACGAAGTCCATCGCGCGGCGTGCCGACAGATGCCAGTCATCGCGTCCGAATACGCGGGCGGCGTGGGCCATGCCGTCGATCATCAATGCGTTCCAGCCGGTGAGTATTTTTTCGTCCCGGCCCGGACGCACGCGTTTTTCGCGCCCAGCGAGCAACCTGACCCGGGCACTCTGCAACAAGGATGCGCACGCCTGCAGGTCGCGACTCGCTTTTACTGCGATGCTTTCCATCGTTTGTGCCACGTACGGATTCCAGGCGTGGTCTTCAAAATTCGGCGCGCGGTCGAGCCCGAAATAAGCGGCGGCAATCTCATATTCATCTTCGGTTAGCAACGCGGCGAATTCCTCGCGCGACCAGACATAGAACTTGCCTTCCTCGTGCTCCGAGTCCGCGTCGAGCGAAGAGTAGTAACCACCTGCGTTAGACTGCATCTCGTGCATAACCCAGCGCGCGGTTTCCTCGCAAACGCTCTTGAATAGGGGATCGCCGGTGACCAGCCAGGCGTCCGCATACAGGCGCAACAGCGGACCGTTGTCGTAGAGCATTTTCTCGAAGTGCGGAATCAGCCAGTAGGCGTCCGTGCTATAGCGGCAGAAACCGCCGCCGAGCTGATCGTAGATTCCACCCTGCGCCATTTTTGTGAGGGTCAGGATTACCAAATCGCGCAGGCGCGTGTCGCCCATGGATTGGGACATGCGCAGGCAGAATGCGAGTTCGAAAGGGTGTGGGAATTTCGGCGCGGTTCCGATGCCACCGTGGATTTCATCAAAACCTGACCGCAATTCCGCAACCGCGGCGACGATCGGTTCACGGCTCACTTCGACTGCGTCTGCCGCGGCGGGCAACGTGCTCGCGAGGAATTCAAGCAGGGATTGGTTCTGGCGGTCTATTTCGCTTCGCTTTTCGCGGTAAACAGCGGCAATTTTCTGCAGCAGTTCGCCAAATCCCGGCAGGCCGTAGCGTGAAATCTTGGGAAAGTATGTGCCGCCGAAAAAAGGCTTCTGCTCCGGCGTCAGGAACATCGTCAGCGGCCAGCCGCCGGCGCGCTGCGTCAGCAATTGATTCGCGGTCTGGTAAATCTGGTCGAGGTCCGGACGTTCTTCACGATCGACTTTGATGCTCACGAACAATGCGTTCATGATCGCGGCGGTTTGTGGGTCCTCGAAGGACTCATGTGCCATGACGTGGCACCAGTGACACGCGGAATAGCCGATCGACAGCAGAATCGGCCGGTCCTGGTCGCGCGCGAGCTTGAGCGCGTCTTCGCTCCACGGATGCCAGTCCACTGGATTGTCCGCGTGTTGCTGCAGATAAGGGCTGGTTTCCCCGGCAAGGCTATTGGACATATGCAATGGAGATCTTCATAGGCCGGACATTCATAAACTGGAGCCCTACCACGTAGGCACGAATACCCTCGTGCCTGCTTGGTGAGATTTTCGATTTTCTCCTTATGAATCGTTAGGAATTGTCCATACCCGCCTCGCCCGCTCGATCAGAGACCGAGCGTAGACCACATTTCATCGATGCGACGTTTGACTTGTGCATCCATTGCGATCGGAACGCCCCACTTGCGGCTGGTTTCGCCGGGCCATTTATTGGTGGCATCAAGGCCCATTTTCGATCCCAGCCCCGACACCGGACTGGCAAAATCGAGATAGTCGATCGGCGTATTTTCCGCAATGAGGGTGTCGCGTTCAGGGTCAACGCGGGTCGTGATGGCCCAGATCACTTCTTTCCAGTTGCGTACGTCGATGTCGTCGTCCACGACGATGATGAACTTGGTGTACATGAACTGACGCAGGTAGGACCAGATGCCAAACATGACGCGCTTGGCATGCCCTGGATACTGCTTGCGCATGCTCACCACGGCGATGCGGTAGGAGCAGCCCTCCGGCGGCAGGTA
Source organism: Betaproteobacteria bacterium (assembly GCA_031382195.1). Taxonomy (GTDB): domain Bacteria; phylum Pseudomonadota; class Gammaproteobacteria; order Burkholderiales; family JACQAP01; genus JACQAP01. The sequence continues at coordinate 1,086 of JANMYN010000894.1, read as the reverse complement.
GAAATCAACGATCTCGGGAAACTGTTTCGTCAGCAGCGGCACGAACACTTCATTGAGCGCCATGCCCAGGACGGACGGCTCGTCAGGCGGCTTGCCGGTATAGGTGCTGTGATAGACCGGGTCCCGACGCATGGTGATGCGCTCGATGGTGAACACCGGAAATGTTTCCTGCTCATTGTAATAACCCGTGTGATCGCCGAACGGTCCCTCGAGCGCGTTCTCGCCCGGCTGAATCAAGCCTTCGAGGACGATTTCAGCGGATGCCGGAACCTGAAGATCGGAACCGAGGCATTTAACCAGTTCGGTCTTGGAGCCGCGCAGGAGTCCGGCGAATTGGTATTCGGAGAGCGAGTCCGGCACCGGCGTGACTGCAGCGAGTATCGTCGCCGGATCGGCCCCGAGTGCAACTGCAACCGGAAACGCCTGACCGGGATTGGCTTCGCAATGGTCGCGAAAATCCAGCGCACCGCCCCGCTGCGCCAGCCAGCGCATGATGACTTTATTCGGCGCGATCACCTGCTGGCGATAGATGCCGAGGTTCTGGCGCGGCTTGCGCGGTCCGCGCGTAACCGTCAAACCCCAGGTGATCAGCGGACCGGCGTCGCCCGGCCAGCAGGTCTGGATCGGCAGTTTGCCAAGATCGACGTCCTTGCCTTCCCACACCACTTCCTGGCATCGCGCGCTGCCGACTATCTTCGGCGCCATGCTCATGACCTGCTTGAGCACTGGCAGCTTATCCCAGGCATCCTTCAATCCTGAGGGCGGTTCCGGTTCCTTCAGATAGGCGAGCAGTTTGCCGACTTCTTTCAGTGCCGCAACCGATTCCTCGCCCATGCCCATCGCCACGCGCTTCGGCGTTCCAAACAAATTCGCCAGAACCGGAATTGAATGCCCCTTCGGATTCTCGAATAACAACGCCGGTCCCTGCGCCTTCAGTACGCGCTCGCAGATCTCCGTCATTTCCAGACAGGGTGACACTTCTGTGGCAATGCGCCTGAGCTCGCCCTGCTGTTCCAGTTGAACGATGAAATCGCGTAGATCGTGGTAGCGCATGCGCGTGATCGTTCAGATGATTGGATTGACGCC
>JANMYN010000862.1:0-1978 GCA_031382195.1 Betaproteobacteria bacterium | reverse complement strand
AGGAAGAAGAGGACAACCCTCTCTTCGGGATATGGCGCGAGCGCGAGGACATGGCCGATGTCGAAGCCTACGTGCGCAAGCTGCGTGCCCCGCGCTTCTGACCTCGCGCGATGATTTTGATCGATTCCGATGTCCTGATCTGGTTCACCCGTGCCCACCCCCTCGCACGCATCCGCTTGACTGCGCTCATCGCCGCTACCGCCATCGAGCACGGCTTTACGCTTCTGAGCGGCAATATCCGGCACTTCGGTTCCATTGAAGCGCTTAAGCTCGAACGCTTCGAGTCGTAAGGCCGAACTTGTCGCGACCGCCTCGTCACCTATCGACTTAGGACCTCAGAGGACCTCAGGGTGAGGACCTCAGGGTCAGACTCGAATTAATCCGAGATCCACGGCTTTGCACGGTTGAGCAAGACCCCAGACCATAGGGGACGCTACCTTTAGTGTCGTCAGCATCTTTACGCGGGACGCGCCGCGAGACGAACACCCAAAGCGCGCGCCACCTTAAGCAAGTAACGCCAGCGTGAGGAAAACTTGATCAGGTATGGGATCCGCTCACGCGTGTCTCCCTCGGAGATTCAGACTGTCGGTCTGATGTTCTGATTCAAGCGGAAAAAATTGGTTGGATCATAGGCGTTCTTCAGGGCCACCAGGCGATCGTAGTGATTCAGATAGGCAGAGCGCGTGCGCTCTTGATCTTCCTCGCCGAGGAAATTCGAATAGGCGCCCGAGGTCGAGCACGGTTCGATCGCGGCCCACAGCGCGCATGCCCAGGCGATGTTCCGTTGTCTGTCCGCCGGATCAGTCCAGGTCGCGGCAGCGTTCAAGCAATAGGCCGCATTCCCCAGTTGGGCCGCGCCGCCCAACTGATACACCGTCAGAGCCGACAGGGGCGATACCATCCGGCTGGCCCCATCGACGATCACATCGATGGCAGCGTCGCTAAGCTCGGCCAAGTAGGCGGTCTTCCAGTAGTTGTGGCGTCCCGGCGGTTGCGCGGCGTCGAACATGGTTTGGTGAGTGACATAAGGCTTCAGAGCGATGCCGTCAACAACTGGTGATCCGAAGGCGCGTAAAGGCTGCACTACTCGTTCACCTGCCTCGATCACTCCGGCATAGCAGACCGAAATTCCGATGACCGGCATGCCGCGCAGAAAAGGCGGCAACGTGGGCAGATGCGGCAGCCGGCGCAAGATAACAATCGTGGTGAGCTCATCGGGTACGGTGGCGGCGTAGTCGCGGTAAAAACGCAGAACTTCGGTTGCCTTTTCCTGCGGATACAGGATCCAACCGGCGAGTACGATCGGCCCCACTGGGTGCAGACGGAAATGCAGTTCGGTGACGATTCCGAAATTGCCCCCGCCGCGCTGCAAACCCCAGAACAGTTCCGCGTTTTGCTCCGTGCTCGCGTGCACGCGTTCTCCATCGGAGGTAATCAGATTCGCCGCCAGTAGATTGTCCGCAGTCAAGCCGTGCTTGCGCATCAGCCAACCGATGCCGCCACTCAGGGTCAGTCCGGCGACCCCCGTATCGGACACAATTCCTCCGGTCACTGCCAAGGCGTGCGCCTGCGTCGCGCGGTCCAGGCCACCCCAATTCATACCTGGAGCGACCACTGCGCCCCGCTTCTGCGGATCGACTTGAACATCGCGCATGCGCGATAGATCGATAACCAGACCACCGTCGCAAGTCCCATGGCCCGCCACGCTGTGCCCGCCGCCGCGGACCGCGACCAGCAGTTGGTGCTCTCGCGCAAATTTCACCGCCGCCCTGACATCGTCGACGCCCGCACAGCGTGCGATCAGCGCCGGCGTCTTATCAATCATGCCGTTCCACACCCGGCGAGCCTGGTCGAACTCCGCGTCGCCGGGCAGTATGACGGCGCCTTGGAAACGCTTCGCGAATTGGCTGGAGGCAGTGCTGGGGAGGGGTTTCTCAGGCATTATCGGCGGTCAGGGGAAAGGCTTTTGCCGCCAATT
>JANMYN010000856.1:0-2561 GCA_031382195.1 Betaproteobacteria bacterium | reverse complement strand
GTTGGCAGTCGAGGGCGTGCAGTTTCACCCCGAGTCCTTTCTCACCGAACGCGGCCACGATCTGCTCGCCAATTTTCTGAAGGATTGAAGGGCACAAACACTCACCGCAGAGAACGCGGATACCCTACGTGCGTAGCACGTCGGAGTACCCTTTTAGGACGCGGAGGAAAACCAGAAACGAGGAAAAACATGCGGGAGTGAAAAGCAGGCCCGGTACCAAAGTGACTACCAATACCGGATTTTTGCGGTCGAATATTTTTCTGCTTTTGCCCTTCCTCCGCGTCCTAAAAGGGTACTCCACGCCGCGCGAGGGTATCTGCGTCCTCCGCGGTGAAAGCGTTTAGGGAGAAGTGATGAGCCACAAGTTGCAGGAGCCTGTATGACGCCTCAGGAAGCCCTGGTCCGGGTGATCGAGCATCGCGAGATTTTTCACGACGAGATGCTGTCGCTGATGCGCCAGATCATGACCGGCGAGATGTCCCCGACGCTGATCGCGGCCATCATCACGGGCCTGCGGGTGAAGAAAGAAACCATCGGCGAAATTGCCGCCGCTGCGCAGGTCATGCGCGAGTTCTCGACCAAAGTCGAAGTGAAAGATCGCGCGCACCTCCTGGATACCTGCGGTACCGGCGGCGACAGCGCGCATACCTACAACATTTCCACGGCAACGGTATTCGTTGCCGCGGCGGCCGGCGCCAAAGTCGCAAAGCACGGTGGCCGGTCCGTCTCCAGTAAGTCCGGCAGCGCGGACATCCTCGAGGCGCTCGGCGTAAATCTGAATCTCACCCCCGATCAGGTGGCGCAGTGCATCGATCAGACCGGGGTGGGTTTCATGTTCGCACCCAATCATCACAGCGCCATGAAACATGCCGCCCCGGTTCGCCGCGAACTGGGCGTTCGCACCTTGTTCAATATCCTCGGTCCGCTCACCAACCCGGCCGGAGCGGGCAACCAACTGATCGGCGTGTTTCATCCGGATCTGGTCGGCATTCTGGCGCGCGTGCTGCAACGGCTCGGCAGCCGGCACGTGATGGTCGTGCATGGCGTGGAGGGCCTGGACGAGATCTCGATTTCGGGCGATACCCTGGTCGGCGAGCTCAGCGTTGACGATGTGCGCGAGTACACCATCAACCCGAAACAATTCGGCATGCCGATCAGCACGCTGTCTGAAATCCAGGTCAAGGACGGCGGCGAATCGAAGGAGATGATGTTATCCGCGCTCTCCAACCAGCCTGGACCCGCCCGCGACATCCTCGCGCTCAACGCGGGCGCCGCGATTTACGTCGCCGGCCTCGCGGACAGCCATCAGGCCGGCGTTCGTCTGGCGCTGGAGACTATCGCGAGTGGCGCCGCGAAGGCAAAGCTCGACCAGTTCATCACGGTTACTCAGAAACTTAAGGCCTAGCGCACTAACCGCGGAGGACGCTGAGGACGCGGAGAAAGGGCATGACTGAAAATGAGATCGGCGAAATAGTCCTCGGATGTGCTATCAAGGTCCATACAGCCTTGGGGCCGGGCCTTCTTGAAAGCACGTATGAGGTTTGTCTGGCTTATGAACTGAGCAAAGCCGGTGTGAAAGCAGAGCGGCAGATTGCGTTGCCTGTGATTTACGACGAAGTCAGATTGGACGCAGGTTATCGACTTGATCTGCTTGTTGAAGACATGGTGATTGTCGAGTTGAAGGTAATTGAAAAATTGCTGCCTATTCATACTGCACAACTGCTAGGTTATTTGAAGATAAGCAAAAGAAAATTGGGCTATCTTCTGAATTTCAATGTCCCGCAGATGCGGTAGGGGATCAAACGTGTCGTCAATAACCTTTGAGATATTCCTCTGCGTCCTTCGCGACCTCTGCGGTTAAAGCGTGATGTCTGACATTCTTGAAGAGATTCTCGCGGTAAAGCGCGAGGAAGTCGCCGCAGCGAAACGGCGGCAGCCGCTGGCAGATTTGCGTGCGGTGGCACGGGCCGCTGCCGAGCCGCGCGATTTCGTCGCAGCGCTGCGCTCGAAAATTTCGGCTGGCCTGCCAGCGGTGATCGCCGAGGTCAAGAAAGCCAGTCCGAGCAGGGGCGTGCTGCGCGCCGATTTCGATCCGGCGGCCATTGCCCGTTCCTATGCCCGGCACGGCGCTGCCTGCCTGTCAGTGCTCACTGACGAGGAGTTTTTTCAGGGCCACAGCGACTACTTGATCCAGGCGCGCGCAGCCGGCGGGCTCCCGGTTCTGCGCAAAGATTTCATTGTCGATCCCTATCAAATTTTTGAAGCGCGGGCGATGGGCGCGGACTGCATTCTTCTGATCGTCGCCGCGCTGGACGACGACGAAATGTCCGCGCTCGAGGTTGCAGCCATGGACTTGGGGATGGCCGTGCTGGTGGAGGTACACGACGATAATGAGCTTGAGCGCGCGCTGAACCTGCAGACGGCGTTAATCGGCATCAACAACCGCAACCTGCGCACATTCGAGACCCGGCTGGAAACCACGCTTGACCTGCTTGAGCACATTCCGCAAGGCAAACTGGTTGTGACCGAAAGCGGAATTCTGGCGAACGGCGACGTCGAGC
>JANMYN010000849.1:0-2420 GCA_031382195.1 Betaproteobacteria bacterium | reverse complement strand
GACCCGTTCCAGGATCACGTTGCTGGGCACTTCGAAAATAAAATAGCCGATGAAGAATACGCCGGCACCGAAGCCGTACATGGCATCGCTGTAGCCCAGGTCTCCCGCCATCTGCAGCTTGGCGAACCCCACGTTGACGCGATCCAGGAAAGCGACGATGTAGCAAAGGAACAGGAATGGGATGAGGCGATAGGCGACCTTGAAATAGGTCGCTTTCTCAAATTCCGGGGAGACAGCGATGGCCATTCGTATTCCTCCTCAGGACGATTATTGTGTTTTGACCGCAGCGCGGGTTGTGTGGATGGTTCCGCCGGTTCGCCGCATCTCTGCGGGAATCCTACGCCGCGCCGGGAAGGGGCGGAAGCATTTTATGACGCCTGCCTCGCAATCGGTCCCGGCGCAGTTGAAACCGAGCGCCCGGTTACGCTGATGAAAACGCACAGCAGACAAGCTTGGTGATCCGGAACGCTGGCGCGAGTTCGTGAAGGCGTTACCGTGAGGCCGGCCCGCGAGTGTGGCGGAAGTTGCCAACGTCGTGGTCCTCGCGGTGTCGGGGAAGGCGTCGTATTTGAGCGGCACCGTGATTACGGTGCATGGCGGGCACAACGCGCGGAGTGGGGCGTTTACCTGATTTCTCCTCCTATGGGGGGGCAAAAGGCAAGGCGTGACCCTCAGCACTACTCGGATTCCAGGCTTTCTCGTACTGTTTCCGCGCCCGAACATAATCGGCTACGCGGCCTTCTTCACCCGCAGCTCCACACGCATACCCGCATGGCCCAGCATGTTGACCAGCGCATCGAGGCTGAATTTGTCGATCTTGCCGCGCAGTAAGTCATTCAGCCTCGGCTGCGTGATACCCAGTGCGCGGGCGGCTTCGGCTTGCGTTACGTCGCTGCGTTTAACGAATTGTTCCACGCGCGTCATTAATTCGGATCGCAGATGCAGGTTCTGCGCTTCCTCGGGCGAGAACCCGATATCGCGAAACACGTTGCCGCTGCCGCGTTCGATCTTCAAGCGTTCCCTCATATCTTTCTCCTGTCGTTCACCAATGCACGAAACCGGGTCCGGGCGAGTTCTATGGCCGGCTTTGGTGTCTTCTGTGCCGTTTTTTCGAAGGCGTGAAGCACGTAGATCGCCTCGGAAAACTTTGCCACGTAGATAAGCCGATACGCGCCGTTTTCCCGCACTCGTATCTCCTTCACGCCGATACCGATAGATGGCATCGGTTTCCAGTCCTCGGGTTCAAAGCCGCCTTGAACTCTAGCCAGTTGCCGGCCAATACGCTGACGAGCGACCGGCGTAAATTCCTTTACGGCTTGCCGACTATCACCAATCCAAGCTACAGGCTTCATGGAATTATATTGAAATGGATATAATAGTCAAGGCCATCTCTGGCTGCTTGTTTGCGCCATCGAATGAAAGGAAATTCCCCATCCCGATAAGGCGGCGGAGCGCAAACTCAGGTACGCATGGCTGAGTCGGGCGCAGAACCGGGGACTTCGATTCACGCCATGACCAACTCAATGAGATACGGCCCCTGCACCGCCAGGGCGCGCTTGAATTCGCGCGCCAGTTCTTCCAGATCGTTTGCGCGCCCCGCTTCGACGCCGTGGCCCTTGGCTAGTGACACCCAATCCAGGTTCGGGCGGTCGAGGCTCATCATGCCGGTGGCCTTCTGCCCGGGCGTGCCGGCGCCCACGTTGTCGAATTCGCCCTTGAGAATCGCGTAGGAGCGGTTGGCGAGCACGACGATGGTCACGTTCAGTCCCTCGCGCGCCATGGTCCAGAGGGATTGCACGGTGTACATGCCGCTGCCATCGCCTTCGAGGGTGATGACTTTGCGATCCGGACACGCGATGGCGGCGCCGACGGCTGCGGGGAGGCCGAAGCCGATGGAACCGCCCATGTTGTTGAGCCAGTCGTGCGGCGGCGCGCCCGCGGTGAGGGGAAACAACCCGCGGCCGATGCTGACGGATTCGTCCACCACGATGGCATTTTCGGGCAACAGCGCGCCGAGCACGGCGCCAAGACCTTCCGGTGTGACGCGGCCAGTCGGTAATTGCGGTCGCCCGGGCTGCGCCAGGAACATCGGCGGCGTGGCGGTCGCGCCCAGTTCCGCGGCCAGGGCTTCGAGCGCCTGTTCGATGTCGTTCTCCACGCCCGCGAGACGCGTGCTGGCGCAGCCCTCCGGCGCGAGCACGCTGGGCTTGCCGGGATAGGCGAAGAAGGACACCGGATATTTGGCACCGGCCAGCACTACATGGCGCACGTCTTTCAGCGTGTCCAGCGCAAGGTCCACCACATAGGGCACGCGATTGACTTGCACGCGGCCGGCGCCGCGCTGCACGCGCGCGTTGAAGCCCCCCGCCATCACGCGGCAGCCGGTCTTCGCGGCGATGCGACCCGCCCACTGCAGCGAG
>JANMYN010000835.1:0-7810 GCA_031382195.1 Betaproteobacteria bacterium | reverse complement strand
CCGGCGCAACGGCGTGGGCTATATTGACGAGTCCGACAAGGTTCAGTTTTTTGGCGCCGGCCAGGGGCTGCCATCGAACGTCCTGATGAGCGAGCTCAGGTTGCGGGGCACCAGTCTGGCGTACTCGGCCGACACTAATCGCTTCATCGCCAATCTTCAGTATTACCGCGAGGCCTTGCGGCTGGCGCCGTCGGGCGAGGCCGCTGCCGCGGCTTCGTTCCGGCTGTTGCAGGGACATTTTTACGACAGCTTCACAACCGATCCGCTGCGGCCGACTTCGCAATCTCACGCCCGGCTCGCGGAGCAGATCAGGCTGGGAGAAGACTTGCTGAAGAAGTATCCGCAGCACGCCGAACGCGAAGAGGCATCGTTCATTCTTGTAGTGCACTATGTGCAGGCGGCGCGCGGCGCAGAACCGGGAAGGGGCAGGGCCGCTTTTGCGCAGAAGGCGCGGGCCATGGCGGGGGAGTTCGAGAAGACCTATCCGGAAAGCCTGCGTACCGCGGCGTTACCTCACTTGCTCGAAGGCCTGCCGGCAAACCAGTAGCTTTTTTCTACTGGACTTCGAACGGGACGTAGCCCGGTTTGGCCTTGCATCTGGCCGAAATGCGCGCGGAGATCGCGGTGCGCTTTTCGGAGAAGGTATCCAGAAAAATCGTAGTCGGGACGTCGGCGGTTTTGTTGTTCACCCGATGTTCACCGGGCGCCTTGAGCTCGCCCTCGATCACGTCGCTCTCGTTTGGATAGGGACCGGCGACCCACTCGTACAGTCCGTAGCCCGCCTTCATCTGCAGTATGAAGAAGCCGCATTCGTTGTTCTTCCAGATGACCATGCCTTCGTCGGCGTGCGCAACATCCGCGGCCGCTGCTGCTACGAGCGACAGCATCACGGACGCTCCTGCTGCGAGCGCCAGCATCACGGCCGCGCGCTGCACGGCACGGCCGATACTCATCCTGCGATAGCCTCGAAGTCCTTCTTGCGCTTGCATTGACGCGGTATTTTCCTGTCCATCAGCGATTTCGGCACGTCGAATGTTTCCGAATACACCATGGTCGGCTTGCCTTCGGTCTTGTTTTCGATCTTGCGCGTACCGAAGGCGGATAGCTTGCCCTCGAAAACATTGCCAACCATCGGACTCGGTCCGCCGAGGAACTCGAACAGCGAGTAGCTCTCGCCGATTTTCAGCACGAAGAAAAAGCAGCTCGGATCGCGCCAGATCAGCTCGCCGGTCTGCAACGGCGGCTGGTTTTCGGTCTGCGCGGAAAGCGGATTGACGAACAGCAGGCTCAACAGCAGGGCCTGGATAATTTTATGAAGCATGAAAAGTCCTTGCGAGATGGTGCCATCGACCCAACCGTGCTGAAACGCCCGGATGGCCGCCGTTGGAACTGCAGCGATGATAACCCCGGGGGAACCTGCGGGCAAACGGCCGCGCGCGAGCCGGTCCCGTCATTGCACCTCGAGCGCTTCGAATCCCTTCTTCTTGCGGCACTGCCGGGGACAGCGTTGGAGCGGACCGGCAAACGCGGTAAACTTGGCCGGGAGAATAGCAAACATGCCGCCCGGCGTGTCCGCGGAGCCCGCCTATGAAAGTCATCGACCTGCGCAGCGATACCGTGACCAAGCCCAGCGCCGCAATGCGCGCCGCCATGTCGGCAGCCGAAGTCGGCGACGACGTATATGGGGAAGATCCGACTGTCAACCGGCTGGAGGCCCTGGCCGCCTCCATGCTCGGCAAGGAAGCCGCAATCTTCATCTGCAGCGGCACGCAGAGCAACCTGCTGGCGCTGTTATCGCATTGCGAGCGCGGTGACGAATACATCGTCGGCCAGCAGGGCCACACCTATAAATACGAGGGCGGCGGCGCGGCGGTATTGGGCAGCATCCAACCGCAACCACTCGACTACGAGGCGGACGGTTCTCTCGATCTCGGACGCGTCGAATCCGCGATCAAGCCGGACGATCCGCATTTTGCCCGGACGCGGCTGCTGTGCCTGGAGAATACGCAAGGCGGCAAGGTGCTGCCGCTCGACTACCTGAAACGGGCGCAGGAATTCACGCGCGCCCGCGGGCTCTGCCTGCATCTGGACGGCGCGCGTGTTTTCAACGCTGCCGTGCATCTGCAGGTGCCGGTCACCGACATCAGCCGGTATTTCGATTCCGTGTCAGTGTGTCTGTCGAAGGGACTCGGCGCCCCGGTCGGTTCGGTGCTTTGCGCATCGAAACCACTCATCGCCAAAGCGCGGCGCTGGCGCAAAGTGGTAGGCGGCGGCATGCGCCAGGCAGGCGTGCTTGCAGCGGCCGGCATCTACGTGCTCGAACACAATGTCGAGCGCCTGGCGCAGGATCACGAGAACGCGACGGCACTGGCCGAAGGACTTTCGCGCATCGACAGCATCAAGGTGGCACCGGCGCAAACCAACATGGTGTACATGGCGGTCGAACCGCAGCGTTCGGTGCCGCTGCGCGAGTATCTGAAGGAACGCGGCATCCTGATCAGCGGGCAAGGCAACATCCGCCTGGTGACGCACCTGGATGTCGAGCGCCGGGATATCGACCGCGTCGTTGCCGCGGTCAAGGATTTCTTTTTGTCCGCCGCGAAAGCGGCGTGAAGACAGTCAATGGTGAATAGTGATTGGTAACTGGCTTCAAGGCCTCGTCAAGCGCGATTACCCATCACCAATAACCAATTACCAATTACCAATCGCCGAATCTCAATGAGCAACCAAAACGATACCCGCAACATCGCCGTGTTCTGCGACTTCGAGAATCTTGCACTCGGCGTGCGCGAGGCCAAATACGACCGCTTCGACATGAAGAAAGTGCTCGAGCGCCTGCTCGTCAAAGGCAGCATCGTCGTCAAGAAGGCGTACTGCGACTGGGAGCGCTACAAGGAATTCAAGGCGCCGATGCACGAGGCTGCGTTCGAGATGATCGAAATTCCGCACGTGCGGCAATCGGGGAAGAACTCCGCCGACATTCGTCTGGTCGTGGACGCGCTCGATCTGTGCTACACGAAATCGCATGTCGATACCTTTGTCATCCTGAGCGGTGACTCGGATTTCTCGCCGCTGGTTTCGAAGCTGAGGGAGAACAACAAGGAAGTGATCGGTGTGGGCGTCAAGCACTCGACATCCGATCTGTTGATCGCCAATTGCGACGAGTTTATTTTCTACGACGACCTGGTGCGCAAGGCGCCTGCGCCCAAGCGCTCGCCCCAGCCCCGCAAAAAGCCCATGAAACCCGCCGCGGACGCGAAATCGCATGCCGCAGTAGAGCCGGCGGAGCAGGAAGTTGCAGCGGCGGACGACAAGTATCAGAAGGCGCTGGATCTTGTGGTCACGACCTTCGATGCGCTGAACGTCGAGCGCGGAGGCGAGGAAAAAATCTGGGGCTCGATGATCAAGCAGGCGCTCAAGCGCCGCAATCCCGGATTCAACGAGACTTATCACGGCTTTCGCAGCTTCAACAGCTTGCTAGAAGAGGCCGCGATTCGCGGTCTGCTCAAGCTCGAGCACGACGAAAAATCCGGCGGTTACATCGTTCGCTCGGCCGAAGCGGGAGCAGGCATTGCCTGACGGCGCGGGCTAGACCGTCGCGTTGGAATACGTCTACCCGGGCCGGATCACCACAACGATCGTGCTTACAATATTGCGTAGCCGGATAACGCGCCTAGCGCTTGTCGCAGGCGAGTTTCAGCAATTTTTCCATTGTGCTGCCAGGCGATACGCGCTTCCACTCGCCGGCATCGGCGTCTGAATCAGCTTCGTCGCCGCCCGCCATGTTTTCGGAGTAGCGCAGAAAATGAATTGCGTGCACTCGCTCTTCCTTGCAGTCGAATTCCTGTTGCGTCTTTTGCGACATATACGGCGTGCCATAGGGGCGCGCCTGGGCCGTCTTGAAGTCGAGCAGATCCCACATTTTAACCATATCGCCCTCGCGTCGAATGGTGGCGGGATCGGCGTAGGCGGTGGCGGTGTCATCGCCACTTACCGAAACCCATTCCGCATCTGCACTGCTGCTTATCATCGCCAGAAGCATCATCAAGACGCCTTTATGCATTGCCGCCTCCTCGATCAAACATTGGATGAATCCGGTGCCATGGATTTTTGCAGCATTCTCGTTCGGATGCGCTACGATACCTGACCCGGGAGACCGCATTGTTGCCGATCTTCAGGATGCCCATGTAAGGAGGGAAAATGGGCAATTTCCGTCGGCTGCGAGGTCGCCATAGGGACGCGCCTGGCACGCTCGGTCTTGATCGCCGGCCGCGGCCCCTGAGCGATGGCATTACGTCCCGGTTACTGTGAGCCCCTGGGAGGAATGATGGCAGACGATCCGCTGTATCACGATGGAATGCGGCAGCTTCAGGACGCCCGGGAAACGCGGCCCCTGGCCGACCGCCTGGAACAGGTAACGGTTCGCGCGGCGTTTACCGACGAAGACAGCGCATTTATCCAGCGCTGCCCGATGTTTTTCATTGCGACAGCCGATGCCCGTGGCCATCCGGATTGCTCGTACAAGGGTGGATTGCCTGGGTTCGTGCGTGTCCTCGACGATCGCACCCTTGCCATTCCTGATTACGATGGTAACGGCATGTATCGAACCTGGGGAAATGTACTCGTCAACCCTCGGGTCGGACTGCTGTTCCTGGACTTCGAGAAGCCAAAGCGAATCCGCGTCAACGGCACGGCTCAGATCAGAGAAGATGATCCCTTGCGCACGGCGTTCCCTGGCTCGGTGTTCATTGTTCGCGTTACGGCATCGCAAATTTTTCCAAATTGCCCGCGCTACATACACAAGATGCAGCTTGTCGAACACTCGGCATACACACCGCGGCCCGAGTACACGCCGCCGGTCCCGGTGTGGAAAACGTTTGAGGTCTTTCGTGATGCTCTGCCGGCTCGCGACCGGACCGATGGCAAGCAGTAGTGAGGGCAAGGCGCCGTATTTACCGTGTTGCCGCAGAGCCGCTGACGCCTGGCTGGTGCGAAAGGTCGACTGCGGCGTGCGTCAATTACGATGGCCGGTGGTCCGCGGCGGAGTACGAGATTATATGTCAGGCAAAGCTCGCTGATGACCAAGAAATATCTGGAGCAATTATCTGCCCTGCTGCAACAGACAACCCCTGACAATGTCGACGGGGTTAACCTGGCGTGCAAGCATTTCTTTAGCGGGGCGGCGGTTTATGCGAATGGGCGCATTTGCATGTCGTTAACGCCCGCCGGCTTCGCGATAAAACTTCCGGAAGAGTCACGCAACGCTTTGCTGAAACAAAAAGGCAGCAAAGAACTTCGATACTTTCCGCAGGGGCCGATCAAGAAGGATTACGTCGTGCTGCCACAAACCATCTTGAGCGATGTGGAGGTCTTACGGCGTTGGGTAAAACTCTGCATTGAATCGGCGGTCTCACCGCCGGGGCCGGTCAGGAACAAGGGCGGGTAATTCAGCATTCACCCCTTACCGTGCGCAACGTGCCGAGGCAATCCGCGCTGCGCGGGTCAGTCCGGTCTCAACTCTGGAACAAATACGCTTCGATTTTCACAAGGAGACAGGTATGTCGGACCCCACACAGGAAAAAACCGTACTGGAGAAATCAAGGGATATTATTGCCCAGCTCAAGGATATGAGTCATTACTCCAAGACCAATATCGAAAAGCTCACGGAATTCTGGCTTCTGCTCGAAGGTGAAATGAAGCAGAAGAACATGGCAAAGAAGTTCGAGACGCTGCTTTCTCACCAAAACGCATTTCACGATTCACTCGCCACCGTCGTAGCGGATTACGAAACGGAGTGCGAGCGAATCGAGAAGAAGAAATCGTAGCCTGGGGTATGCTGCCTTCCGAAGAAACAAGCTGATCGAGGCGGACAAGGCTCGTGATTGCGGGCACGTAGGGCTTGCCAAGCAAGAAGCGCGATCCTCCGATTGAACGCAAGCACTTCTGCAGGTCAGCCGACCGTTCATGCCAAAGGTAAGGAGACTCATCAATGCCAGCCTGGCTCATTCCTGCAATCAAGGCCATTCTTCCGCATGTCGCAACCATCGTTTCCGCCGCCGCGCCGGTCTTTACCAGGAAAGGTGGTGATGCCGCCGCCAATCAGGCGACGCTGCTGCAACAACAGATAACCGAACTGCAGGCCGCCGCATCTGCGAACGATGCGAACATCAAGGAGCTGGCAGCGCAGATAAAGACGACTGTCGAGGCCTTGGAGCAAGGTGCATCACTCGCGGAGGCAAGGCATCGGCGGATTCAAATTGTCGTAATCACGGCGACGGTCTTGTCCTTGGGGTCACTGTGCATCGCGGTTTGGATTCTTCTTGCACGGTAAGTCCTGACGTTATACCAGTGGAAAGCGAGCCAACGTCGCGTCTCCGCAAATGCCGGCGCAGGTCCGGTGCACAGGGGCCGGCGTCAGAATCTGAAATGCGTCTGCAACCCGCACCCGCGCATCTGCATGACGCAGTCCAACGACGGTTGATACTTTTTTAAATCTGATTCGTTCACGGCTTTCAACATTCCCGCACCGGAGCCGCCAAAATTGACGGCAGCAAAATGAAGCGCGCTACCTCTGAAGTGCCGGACACGAAAGGCGTGAGTCCGGCGGTGCGCAGTTTTGAGCCGATCGAGAGTCGCGAGGCACGGGTACTCGTGCTTGGCAGCGTGCCGGGAGCCGCGTCGTTGCTGGCAGGCCAGTACTACGCTTATGCCCACAATGCGTTCTGGCCGATCATGGGAGAGTTGTTTGGCGCGGGTCCAACGCTTTCCTACCAGAAACGCATCCTCATCCTCAGGCGCGCTGGTGTGGCGTTATGGGATGTCATGGCTTCCTGCGTCCGCGTTGGCAGCCTGGACGCCGACATCGACGAAGAGTCGATCGTGGCGAACGATTTCCACACGTTCTTCGCTGCGCATCCGCGAGTAGAGCGCGTGTTCTTCAATGGCGCGAAAGCCGAGACCTGTTTTCACAGATACGTGCGGCCGCATCTTTGCGATCACGGCCTGCACTTTACCCGCCTGCCGTCGACAAGCCCCGCGCATGCGTCGCTTTCGTTGCCACAAAAAATCAAAGCCTGGCGGGCCGTCGCCGATGCCTTGGCAAAAAAATAGCGGAAGGCGAACCGTTTCCACCCCGGCCTGTTCCTTATTCCGGTGACGCCGGCCGCGGATTGGGACAGAATGCTGCGATGCTGCACGAGCGATGCAAAGCGGAGAATCCGGGGACGGGCAGACTGCTGCTTGCGATCATGGTGGCCTGCCTGTGCACCGTTGCCATGTCCGCGGATCGGGCCGGATTTTCGGGCAAGGTCATGGTCGAAGTGCTGGACGAGATCGAGTTCGCCCACAAGCTGCGCCTGCTGGACGATTTTGCATTCACGGACGCCGGCGGCAAGGTCTGGCTCGCGCGCAAGGGCAGTATTCTCGATGGCGAATCCGTGCCGCGCGAACTGTACTCGCTGAACGGCCTGCCGTATCCCGCTGAGTACCGAAAAGCCGCAGTCGTGCACGACTATTTCTGCCGGGTCAGGACCGAACCGTGGCGGCAAGTGCACCGTACATTTTTCGATGCGAGCCTCGTCGAGGGCGTGAGCGAAAACCAGGCCAAATTGCTGTACGCGGTTGTCTACGCGGGCGGATGGCGGTGGGAGCCGCGCGACTCGAGTTGCTTTCGTTCCTGCCACCTGGCAGCGGCGTCACTGTCCTGGAAGCCGGCAGTGACGCAGGCAGAGATCCAGCCCGTCGTGGAATGGATCGAGCAGAATGCACCGCGCCTCGATGAAATCGACGTGCGCCTCGACGCCGCCATCAG
>JANMYN010000828.1:0-4626 GCA_031382195.1 Betaproteobacteria bacterium | reverse complement strand
TATCGGTTCCCTCGCTACGCGAGCTCGGCGACGACAAGACGAGGTTGCTCGAACACTACTCGACGCTGTATGCGCGCCAGAGCAATTCGCAGCCGTTCAAACTCGATCAAAAATCACTCGAATTGTGGATGCAATACGGCTTCCCGGGCAATGTGCGCGAATTGCGCAACATCGTTATCCGGCTCTGCACCAAATTCCCCGGCGAGACGATCAACAGCGAGCAGTTGCTGGGCGAATTCGACTGGGAAGAGCCGATGTCGACGCCATCCGCAACCGTCCCGGTCAAGGACTTCAAGACCTCAATGGAAGCCGCCCGCAAACATTTACAGACCCAGAAGGGCTTTCTGCTGGACGATGCGCTCCGCGATCTGGAGAGAAGCTACGTCGAAGCGGCCCTGGATATTACCCGGGGCAACCTCAGTCAGGCGGCGAAATTGCTCGGAATCCATCGCACGACTCTGTACAGCCGCATGCAGAACTACGCTCGGGGTATGGAGGAGGGATCCTGATGTACTACGAATACTTTGGTATTACGCATGCGCCCTTCAAGATCACACCCGACACCGACGTATTTTTCGAGGGCGGCAATCGCGGCGCCATTCTGGAAGCCCTGATATACGCCATCACACACGGTGAAGGCATCATCAAGGTAACGGGCGAAGTGGGTAGCGGCAAGACAATGCTATGCCGTGTCTTGCAAACCCGCCTGCCGCGAAACGTGGAAACGGTCTACCTGGCCAATCCGAGCGTGTCTCCGGAAGAAATTCTCCACGCAATTGCCTTCGAAATGCAGTTGCGGGTGCCGAAAGACGCGAGCCGCTTGGAAGTCATGCACGCGTTAAACGACTATCTGGTCGAGCGCCATAGCCAGCAACGCCAGGTCGTCGTCTTTGTGGAGGAATCCCAGGGCATGGCGATTCCCACCTTGGAGGAAATTCGCTTGCTCTCCAATCTGGAAACTCAGCAGCATAAATTGTTGCAGATCGTGTTGTTTGGACAACCCGAACTGGATGAAAACCTGCGGCAGCCAAACATCCGGCAACTGCGCGAACGCATTACCCACAGTTTCGGCCTCATGCCTCTCGATACCGAGGATGTCAGGGCCTACCTCAATTTTCGCCTGCACGCGGCCGGATATCGCGGGCCGGATTTGTTTAATCGCAGAGTGATCGCCTACATGACCCGAGCTTGCGAGGGATTGACGAGGCGCCTCAATCTCGTCGCAGACAAATCGCTGTTGGCCGCCTTTGCCGAAGGCACGCACAACGTCAGTCTGAGTCACGTCAAAGCCGCGGTCCGCGACAGCGAATTCAGCAACGTCGAACGGCCACGAGAGCATGCGCCCGTTAAATACGCTTTAGCGGGGCTGGCGCTGGGAGGCGTGATCGGCATTGCCGCGTTTGCGGCCTATCAGGCGCTGACCGCACCCAAGGCCCAAGTCGCGCCAATCGCGGCCGCCTCTTCTCAATTTGCACAAGCAACGCCGGAACCCATGGTCGTGGCAAATACGACAACCGGTCCCGCTACGGCTGGCCCGGCGTCTGCAGCGCATCCAGAAGCAATGGCGCCTGCCGACGTGCTGGAACAGCGCTTGCTCGCTACCGACCAGTTACTCGGAGAGGAGAACGGCAGCTTCTACAGCATTCAATTGCTCGGCACAGGCGATCCCGAACTCCTAAGAGAGTATTTCAAAACGATCGCCAAATATGTTGAAATTGAAAAGGTTTATGTGTACCGTACCATTGCCAATCAGCGTCCTTCCATGACGGTTCTATACGGGACTTTTGCAACCCGGGATGAGGTCACGCGGACCCTGCAAAGTCTGCCGGACGCGCTGAAATTCAACCGGCCTTATTACCGGACTATCCAGGGCATTCGCTCTGAAATCGCCCGCCAAAGGTCATAGCAGTCCGCGTATCGCCGCCGCAAGATTAGGCGGGAACGAAGTCATGCGCAGAGGGTACGAAAAACTTATTACGGGTCCGAGAATGCTCATTCAGAGGAGGCAAGCCGCTTCAGGCCTCGGTATGGCGTCGTTTTCTGGGACATCGGCTGCCGCAAAGGGTCACATGCTGCCGGCCAATGCCGTGGCGATCGTCATTTCCCTCATGGCGCTGGCCCTTAGCAGCTGTGCAACCTACAAGCCGACCGTCCCTCCTTCACAAGGCCATATCAACGCCGGTCAGTTTCCCGTTGCGAGCCCGGACGAAAAGCTTCTGCCGCCGGTTACAACGAGTAATTTCGTCCCGCTCCCCAAGCCGCAAGTCAAAGTCCCGACGTATAGCGTAGTGGTCAACGAAGTACCGGTAAAGGAGCTGCTGTTTGCTTTGTCGCGGGATACCAGGCAGAACATCGATGTACACCCGTCGATACAGGGTCTTGTCTCCTTAAACGCAATCGACGAAACGCTGCCCGCCATTTTGGAGCGCATTGCGCAGCAGGTGAACATCCGCTATCGCACCGCAGGCAAAACAACCCTCGTGATGCCGGATACACCGTACTTCAAGACCTACAAGGTGAACTATATAAACATGAGCCGGGATGCAGCTGCCTCTATCGGTACCAGCGGCGATATATCGGGCTCGGCTCCTGGTGGTGGCGCCAGCAACGCGCAGTCCGGCCAGCAATCCTCCGGAAACACCTCCACGACCAAGGTGGAGAGCAAATCTGCGAATAACTTTTGGGAGGTGCTGCGCCAGAACATCGAAGCAATCCTCGCCGCCAGCAAAGCGGTCACACAGTCCGCGGATCAGCGTGCGGCCCGCGTGGAGGCTGATCGCGCTGCGAAAGAGGAAAGAATTGCACAGGCCGAAGCGGTGTCACGGGCGGGAGGAAACGCCGCGTCGCTATTCAATACCGCGTTTGGACAAAGTCTGCTGTCGGGATCAGACAGCAAGAATGAAATTGTTGTGAATCCGGTGGCAGGCACCGTATCGGTGCTGGGCACGGAGAAACAGCAAATGCTGATTGAGCAGTATCTCGACAGCGTCAGTTCCTCGGCCCAGCGGCAGGTTCTGATTGAAGCAACCATCGTTGAGGTGACGCTCTCGAATAACTACCAGGGGGGCGTGGATTGGAGCCGGCTCGCCACCGCGATCGGCAACGGCGTGACATTCCAGCAGCAGTTACTGGGCGCGCCACCGCAAGGGGGCCCAAGCGGATTAACAGTCGGCTACACGAATCCGAACTCTCGCGTGGGTAGTGTCAGTGCAACAATCCGGCTGCTGGAACAATTCGGCAATACCCGGGTGCTGTCGAGTCCGAAGTTGATGGCAATCAACAATCAGACCGCGCTACTGAAGGTGGTGGACAACATTGTCTACTTCACTGTCGAATCGCAGTCCAACACCAATCAAACCACGACGACGACCACATTCACCACGACAGCTAAGACGATACCGGTGGGGCTTGTCATGACCGTATTACCCCAGGTCACCGATACGGGTTCGGTGAACCTGACGGTGAGACCAACAATCTCGCGCGTTGAAAGTTTTGTTACGGATCCCAATCCCGCCTTGCGACAGGACGGGAAAGGAAATCCGCTCCCGGTGAACGAGCGCGTAAATAATCTGATTCCGCAAGTTCAGATCCGGGAAATGGAGTCGGTGCTGCAGGCCGGCAGCGGTCAGACCATCATTCTCGGTGGACTCATGCAGGACAACGTGCGCCGCGATCGCGATGCTCTGCCGGGACTGGGTAAATTGCCGTCCCCCGCGGGCGACGTGTTCAGCTTCCGCGACGAAGCGGTGTCGAAGACCGAGCTCATCATCTTCATCAAGCCGACCGTCATCAGCACCCCATCGCTGGATAGTGACGAGCTAAAGTTTTTCCGCCGTTTCCTGCCGACGATGGATCCGAGCGGCAAAACGCCATGAGCTTGTTGCTGCAAGCACTGCAAAAGGCCGCAAAGAGCCGCGAAGAAGGCGAGGTAGACGGTTCGGATAGCAACGCATCGGGCATGGCGGACGAGCTGACGCTGGAGCCGACAGCACCGGCGCCGCGCGCCCACCCGCAAGCGCCCGCGCCGAGCGCGTCCGCGCGGGCAGCAGCGGTAGTGCAGGCACGCAGCGTCCCGGCATTCGATCCGCTCGACTACGCACGCGAGCATTACATGCTGACTTTTATCGGCGGCGCGTTTCTATTCGCAGCAGCATATGGCACTTATGTTTATATGCAGGTAAGTCGGCCGTTTCGCGGTTCCGCGCCTGCACCGGCACCCATGGTGGCAACCCCGGCGGCCCAAGCGTCAGCGTCAGCCGCAGGCGCACCGCCACCGACCGCAAGCGCGAAAATCAGCGGCTTGCCCGCGGGCACGACCAGCGCCGCTGGCGGTGCAAGCGCGACAGCTATTGCCATGGCTGCCGAACCGGCGACGACCGCTTCCGCACAATCCCCCGCCTTTGCGGCAAATTCGCTCGTCGACGAACCGGCTGCCAAAACGCAGGCGACAAAGCGGGCGCCGCCCGTCAAATCCGTCCGCAGCGCGGTGGCAAAGCCAGACCGCCAAGCTGAATCGCCGGCGCTTGCGGGCGCGAGTGACTCGATCGAGACGGTCGTCATCCCGTCGTCGCGGTCCATGCCCTCAGGGGATATCTCGGTGCGTCATGACCCGGCCGGCGTGACGCC
>JANMYN010000727.1:0-2962 GCA_031382195.1 Betaproteobacteria bacterium | reverse complement strand
CCGAAGTGCTGACCGCGTGGCGCGAAGGCGCGGCAGTCGTCAAAATTTTTCCCGCCTCCAGCGGCGGGCCCTCGCATCTCGCTGCTTTGCACGCGGTTTTTCCGGATATTCCCCTGTGTCCGACTGGCGGCGTGTCGTCTTCGAATATGCTCGATTACTTCAAAGCCGGTGCGGCGGTAGTCGGCATCGGCAACAATGTCATTGATCAGCAGGCACTGGCGGCAGGCGATCGCAACGGAGTCATCGCGCACGCGCGCCAATTTCTCGAAATCGCGGCAACGGCGCCCGCGTGACCTTGCCCGATATCGACGTCGTCTCGATTGGCGAACCGCTCTACGAGTTCAGCCAGATCCCCGGCAATTCGGGGAAATATTTGCAGGGTTTCGGCGGCGACACCAGCAATTGCGCGATCGCGGCCGCGCGCCTGGGCGCGCGCGTCGCGTATATCACCCGACTCGGGGACGACGAGTTTGGCCGCCAGTTCTTGCGGCTTTGGCGCGAGGAAGGACTCGACACTTCCGGCGTTGCCATCGACGCCGAAGCGCACACGGCGCTGTATTTCATTACGCACAGTCCCACGGGGCATGTGTTCACTTATTTGCGAAAAGGTTCGGCGGCGAGCCGCCTGAGCGCGGCGCACTTGCCGCTCGACCTGATAAGGCGCGCGAAGTATTTCCATACTTCGGGGATCAGCCAGGCGATCAGCGACAGCGCGTGCGAAGCCGTATTCGCCGCGATCGAAGCCGCGAAGAGCGCGGGCGCAGCGTTCGTCTACGATTCCAACCTGAGATTAAAGTTGTGGCCTGTGGCCCGTGCGCGCGAGGTCATTACGGCGACTTTGTCGCGGGCCGATTATTTCCTGCTAAGCCTGGAAGACGCCGAAGCCCTGTGCGGCCTGAAGAATGCGGATGCGATCCTCGACTGGTGCCACCAAGCCGGTGCGGAGGTCGTGGCGCTCAAGCTCGGCGCGGGTGGCGTGATCGGCAGCGACTCGACCCGGCGCGAGCGCATCGAGGGCTACAAAGTGGCGTGCGTGGATGCGACCGGGGCAGGGGACTGTTTCGCCGGTGCGCTGCTTGCGCGTATGTCGGCGGGGGACGATTTCTGGCAGGGGTTGCGCTTTGCCAATGCGGCGGCGGCGCTGACGACAACAGGATACGGCGCCGTTGCACCCTTGCCCAGACCCGAGGCAGTGCAGCAGTTATTGAATCGCGGTTGACGCCAGCCTGGGTTTGGCCGAGGCTGCGGTCAGCCATCGTTCAGCTTTTTTTGCGTGCGACGATCAGGACGATCAGCAGCAGTACGCCCCCGACCAGCATCATATCCAGCATCGACATCCGCGATCTCCCTTGTTGTCGAACCGTGTTGCGTCCTACTCCGGATCGGACCTACTGATTGTACCGGGAATAATGTTAGGTGAAAGAGGAAAGGTAAAAGAGGAAAGGTGCCCACGGGGTTCCGGGGGGCGAGGAAACCGGTCTTAAAGGGGCGCCGCTCACGGTATTCCACAAGGAATTCCGAGGATACCGGGCTCACGCCCATAACCGGCCTGGAAGGGTACTTCCAGCTAAAAGGGTACTCCTGGTTCAGCACGGGTATCCGCACGGGTAGTTGGCCGAAAAAGGCGGATAAGAGCGGGAAGCCCGGCGGGCCTATTCGTGATCGAGCAATCTCTCATCACGCAACTCAGTTCCTGGTTTTTTCCCCATCGTTGGTATATTCGAATTCCACGACCTTCTTGTCCTTTACATAGCGCTGCGAAGCCGTATTGAATTCCGCAAAGTGGCGCGACTTCAGGTGGAAATCGAAGGCTGCCCGGTCCTTGTAGATTTCATACAGCACGACGTGGTCGGGCGCGCCTTTTTCGATCAGAACGTCGAAGCGATCGCAATCCGGTTCTACGGTGAGCGATTTGTGGGCGTTTTCCTTGATCAGTATGAGGAAGGGCTCGAGCGTGCCGGCATGCAGAAAGAAGTCAACGGTAATGACGAAACGGGCCATGGATGCGGGGAACGGTGAATGATGAATGGCGAATGGTAAATGCTAAATCGTGTGCAGTGAAGGCGCAAAGAGAAAAACAATGCCACCTTGCGTGCGTGACGGGCGCAGCGCACACGCGGTCTGCCGTTTATGACAGGTGCAATCGCGAACAATATCAAGAAGGTGCTTCAGACTTTCCGCTGGGTAGAGGCACGCAGGAGGGGCGTAAGACTCGGGTGACGTTCACTGCGGACATAGCCGAATTGCTCCGGCAGGCGGCGAACTGCCTATTCCAACGACCGGGGGTTCTGACCCTGTTCCGGACGGTTGGTACACGATCGTCACTCGCGGATGTCATAGCGGCGCATGAAGCGCCGGTCGATCCAGTTTTTCCACTGCCAGACCCAGTTTCCCTGCAGCGCGAGGTTGCCGCGCGAGGCGATTGCATGGCGGCCACCGGTGGTGATCAAAGCCAGCGCATGGCGCTGCGGCTGCCAGGCGACGGGCGGCAAATCCTGCAACGCGCGTCGCAGGTTGTGTTCCAGCGGCGGTCCGGCACGCACGGCGAAGACGCCGGACTTGGGCCGCGGATGGTTTCTCAACGTGGCGATATCGCCGGCGGCAAACACGCCCGGATGCGAGACTGACTGCAGCGTATCGTCTACCAGGATGAAGCCGCGGGCATCGGTGGCCAGTCCGACCGAGCGTGGCCACAGCGACGGTGAAGCGCCGGTGGCCCACACGATCAGTTCGGTCGCAATGGTCGTGCCGCTGTGCAATTGCAAGCGCCCCCGATCCACGCGGTCGACCCGGCTGTCGGGCCGCAGCTTGACTCCGCGTGCATCCAGAACGTGCTTGAGGATCGCGCGCGTAGAGGCATTGTGGCCGGGCAAAAGATCGGGCTCGTCGCCGATGAGTTCGAATTCCGGCCGCAAGGCGGGCGCGATCTCGCGCAAGCGATGTTGCATCGCCAACAGCACTT
>JANMYN010000683.1:0-4679 GCA_031382195.1 Betaproteobacteria bacterium | reverse complement strand
ATCACCTCGTTGCTGGCAACCGTACCGCCGTCACCCTTGATGATCTTGGCCAGTACGCCCGATTGGGGCGCCGGCAGCTCCAGCACCACCTTGTCGGTTTCAATATCGATCAGATTTTCGTCGCGCGTGACGAATTCACCCTGCTTCTTGTGCCACGACAGCAATGTAGCCTCGGCAACCGATTCAGACAGTACCGGGACTTTTACCTCGACTAACATGGCTCTTTCCTTGTTGGTTCAGCGCATCCGCTTGAATGCATTGTTTAGACGCCGTGATTGTTTAAACGCCGTGTGACAGGGCAGCGTCCACCACCGCTTTTTGCCGTTGGTTATGCAATACCAGATATCCGCCCGCGGGCGTGGAGGATGACGGCCGTAGTGCATAGGACAACTTCTGATGCGGCAGCAGATGGCGCTGTAGATAGTGCTGTATCCGGTGCCACGCGCCCTGGTTGCCGGGCTCTTCCTGGCACCAGACAATTTCCTTCGCGTCTTTGTAACGATCGATCTCGATTTTGAACTGGTCGTGCGGAAATGGATAAAGTTGCTCCAGCCGTACGATTGCAATGTCATCGATGCCGCGCTCGCGCCGGGCCGCGACCAGATCGAAGTAAACCTTGCCGCTGCAGAACACCACGCGCTTGACCTTCTGGATGTTCTGCAGCTCCGCGTCCGGAATCACCACCTGATATTCGCCATTGATCAGATCTTCCAGCGAGGAGACCGATTCCTTGTGGCGCAAAAGACTCTTGGGACTGAAGATGATAAGCGGCTTGCGAAATGGCCTGATCATCTGCCGGCGCAGCAGATGGAACATCTGCGCCGGCGTTGAAGGAATGCAGATCTGCATGTTGTAATCGGCGCACAGTTGCAAATAGCGCTCGATGCGTGCCGAAGAGTGCTCCGGGCCCTGGCCCTCATATCCGTGCGGTAGCATCAGTGCGAGGCCGCAGATTCTTCCCCATTTGACCTCGCCTGCCGCGATGAACTGGTCGATCACGACCTGGGCGCCGTTGGCGAAATCGCCGAACTGCGCCTCCCAGATAACCAGTTCGTTTGGCTCTGCGGTGGCGTAACCGTACTCGAACCCCAGCACCGCCTCCTCGGATAGCACCGAGTCGATCACGGCGAAATCCGGCTGGTTCTCGCTGATGTGCTGCAACGGAATATAGATGCCGGCATCCCAGCGTTCGCGGTTCTGGTCATGCCAGACCGCGTGACGATGGAAGAACGTGCCGCGGCCGCTGTCCTGTCCCGAGAGGCGAACCGCGTAACCCTCCTTCAACAGCGAAGCATAAGCCAGATTTTCGGCCATACCCCAGTCGAGCGGCAACGTGCCTGCCGCCATGGCCCGTCGATCGGCGACGATTTTTTCGACGCGGGAATGCAACTTGAAATGCTGCGGGACCGTCGTGAGCTTGGTTGCGAGGTGCTTCAATGTTTCCATCGGCAGGCCGGTGATTGCCTTGTAGGTCCATGGAATATTCTTGAATGGCCCCCAATTCACCTGGAACGGCGGCTTGTAGTTGGAAAGAATGGTCTTGTTGGTATGGAAGCCGGCATCCAGCGCGTCGCGGTAGGTCTTGATCATTTCATCGGCATCCGCCGGCTTGATCACGCTTTGCGCAGCGAGTTTTTCGGCATAAAGCTTGCGCGTGCCGGGATGCTGGTTGATCAGCTTGTACATCAGCGGCTGCGTCACCATCGGTTCGTCCTGCTCGTTATGGCCGAGCTTGCGGAAACATACGAGATCGATGACGACGTCTTTATGGAACTCCATGCGGAAATCAAGCGCGATCTCGGTCACCAGCGACACCGCTTCAGGATCGTCGCCGTTCACATGGAAGATCGGCGCTTCGACCATCTTCGCAACGTCCGTGCAGTACAGAGTCGAACGCGTATCGCGCGTGTCGGACGTGGTAAAACCGATCTGGTTGTTGACGATGACGTGTACCGTGCCGCCGGTTCCATAGCCGCGGGTCTGCGACAGATTGAGCGTTTCCATGACCACGCCCTGGCCGATGAACGCGGCATCGCCGTGCAGAACAATAGGCAGCACTTGCGTACCATCGCGGTCCTTGCGCCGGTGCTGACGTGCCCTGACCGAACCCTCCACCACCGGGTTGACGATTTCGAGGTGCGACGGATTGAACGCCAGCGTCAGGTGCATGGGGCCGCCCGGCGTCATGATGTCTGACGAGAAACCCTGGTGATACTTGACATCCCCCATTGGCAGTTGCTCGACCTGTTTGCCTTCGAACTCGGAAAACAGATCTTTCGGCATCTTGCCAAGCGTGTTGACCAGCACGTTCAGGCGTCCGCGGTGCGCCATGCCGATAACGGTCTCCTGGATACCCCTGGTGCCCGCGCGCTGCAGCGCCAGATCGAGAAGCGCGATAACGCTTTCACTGCCTTCCAGCGAAAAACGCTTCTGGCCGACATAGCGTGTATGCAGGTATTTTTCGAGGGTTTCCGCTGCCGTCAGGCGCTCGAGGATATGGCGTTTGAAATCCGCGTCGTAACTCGGCTGGGAGCGAATCCCCTCGAAGCGCTGCTGGATCCAGCGCTTTACTGGGTTATCCGTGATGTACATGTACTCGATGCCGATCGAGCCACAGTAGGTCTCCTTCACCGCGCGCAGAATTTCCCGCAACGGCATCTGGTCCGGACTCACCAGCGAGCCGCTGTTGAACATCAGATTCATGTCAGCCTCGGTCAAGCCGTAGAACGCGGGGTCGAGTTCGGGGACGATCGGTTTGGCGAAGCGCTTGAGCGGATCGACGTTGGCATGGCGCGCGCCAAGAAAACGATAGGCATTGATCAGCTGCAATACTGAGACCTGCTTCCTCTCCACTGTCGCCAGAGCGTCTGTCGGAGCGTGCGCATGTCCGTTGCCGTTGCGGCGCTTCTTTGAAAGCCGGATGAAGGATTCGACGACAGGCGCATGCGCGATATCGGGCGAGCCACCGGATTGCTGCTGCATCTGATCGAAGTAACGTCGCCATTCCGGCGTAACGGCTTCGGGATTCTCGAGGTAGGTCTCGTATAAGCCTTCGATGAAAGGCGCATTACCGCCGAACAGGTAGGAAGTGCCGAGGGATTCCTTCATCATGGCGATTTACCTCTCAGGACGGTTATCAGGTAATTTTGCGATTGACCCGTTCGAATCGCGTATTCACTTGATTGCTCATTCACCTGATCGCTCAATTTCTGAATCAACGTTTTTCGATAGGCAATACATCGCGCTTGGCGGCGCCGGTGTACAGTTGCCTGGGCCTGCCGATTTTCTGCTCCGGATCGGCGATCATCTCGTTCCACTGCGCTATCCAGCCAACCGTACGCGCCAGCGCGAAAATACAAGTGAACATGGAAACCGGAATACCGAGCGCTCGCTGCACGATGCCCGAGTAGAAATCCACGTTCGGATACAGCTAGCGGCTCACGAAGTAATCGTCTTCGAGCGCAATTTTTTCCAGCGCCATGGCGAGCTTGAACACAGGGTCATGTTGCAGGCCGAGTTCATCGAGCACTTCATAGCAGGTCTCGCGCATCAGCTTGGCGCGCGGATCGTAATTCTTGTAAACGCGGTGCCCGAAGCCCATCAGCTTCACGCCGGAATTCTTGTCTTTCGCCTTCGTTATGAACTCGCCGATCTTGGAAACATCGCCGATCTGTTCGAGCATGGTCAGCGCCGCTTCATTGGCGCCACCGTGGGCCGGCCCCCATAGGCAGGCTATTCCAGCGGCAATGCAGGCAAACGGATTGGCTCCAGATGAGCCTGCAAGTCGGACCGTGGATGTCGAGGCATTCTGCTCATGGTCCGCATGCAAAATGAAAATACGGTCCAGCGCGCGTACCAGCACATCGTTTACCTTGTATTCCTCTGCGGGCACAGCGAACATCATGCGCATGAAATTAGCCGAGTACGACAGGGTATTTAGCGGATACACGAAAGGCTGCCCCATCGTATATTTGTATGCCATCGCGGTGATCGTCGGCATTTTCGCGATCAGGCGGAAAGCCGAAATGTCGCGGTGGGCGGGATTATTCAAGTCCAGGGAGTCGTGATAAAAAGCGGACAGTGCGCCGGCGGTGCCAACCATGACCGCCATCGGATGCGCATCGCGCCGGAAGCCGCGGAAAAAATTGTTGAGCTGGTCATGAACCATCGTGTGGCGCGTGACGGTCGTGACGAACTGAGCCCTCTGCTCCTTGTTCGGTAATTCGCCCATCAGCAGCAGGTAGCAAACCTCGAGAAAGTCGCAATGCTGGGCCAACTGCTCGATCGGATAACCCCGGTAGAGCAACACCCCGGCGTCGCCGTCAATGTAGGTAATCGCGGAGCGGCAACTGGCGGTCGAGAGAAACCCGGGATCATAGGTAAATTTCCCGGTCTTGCCCAGCAAACTCCGGATATCAACGACATCAGGCCCGATGGATCCGCTGAGTACGGGAAACTCGACGGCCTCTGCGCCATCGTTGAATGACATTGTTGCGATGCGCTGTTTCTCCATGTCCCCGCTCGCTTTCCAACCCAATTAAGATATTAAGTTTAACAGCTTATTGCACCCCGAAATGCTCAGGATGCGGCGCAATAACAATCATTCAAATAATTTGATGATTTGTGCTGATTCCGCATCCGGTGGCGCCATTTTCCCCGTTACAAGATCCCATAAATCG
>JANMYN010000661.1:0-6144 GCA_031382195.1 Betaproteobacteria bacterium | reverse complement strand
GCGTCGCAGCATCATGCTGAGCGTCGACGAACACGGCCTGACAGTCAGCGCTCCCTGGCGCAGTTCCGAACGGCGCATCGTCGGTGTCATTCGCGATGCCGAAAAGTGGGTGCTGAAAAAACTGGAGGTCTGGAGCGCATTTCCGGCTCGCAAGCAGAGCTGGATGCAAGGGGACCAGGTGAGATATCTTGGCCGCGATCTGCGCCTGCAGCTAGCCGCAGATACCGTGGTAACGCTGGCGACTTTGCAGGACGGAGATGGTCTCCAGGTCTCATTAGCCGACCCGGCACACAAGGATGCGGTCAAGGCCGCTGACCACGGTGACCGGAAACAGGTCGCTTATGAGCGAGCGTTGCCGAGGCGGGCGACTTCGGTTTCTATCCAGTCTTCAGCTTTCCGGTTGAGAGCTTCGGGGGTCATTCCCTGCGGATGAATCACCGGACCTATGCTCACGGTGATGGTACCGGGAAATTTTACGAAGGCATTTCGGCCCCAGACGGTTCCCGCATTATGCGCGATCGGCAGAACGGGCGCGTCGGTCTTGCAGGCCAGCCATGCCCCGCCAAGATGGTAACGGCCGCGCTCTCCGGGGGCGATGCGCGTTCCTTCAGGAAATACGACGATCCACCACCCATCGGACAACCGGCTCTTGCCCTGCTCCAGCGTTTGCTTGAGTGCGCGGGTGGCGGAACCGCGGTCGATCGCGATCGGACTCATCATCGCCAGCCCCCAGCCGAAGAAGGGCACGCGCAGCAACTCGCGCTTGAGAACCCAGACCTGAGGCGGAAGAATGACTTGATACGCCAGCGTTTCCCAGGCCGACTGGTGCTTGGACAGGACGATGCATGGAACAGGAGGAAGGTTATCGCGTCCGATCACGCGATAGCGCACCCCGCAAATCATCGCCGCCAGGCTGATGACGAGGTGGGACCATGCCGTGATGACGCGATAACGCGTGATTGGCCTGAACGGGAAAGTCAGCAGCGAGATAACGGCAAAAATGACCGTGATTACGAACCGGACGACCTCGTAGACAACCGAGCGCAGGAATGCCGCAACCACGCTCATGCAACGATGTGGCGTACCGCCTGGGCCAGATCCGAGAAAACCGGGGTACCGTCGGGCAGCCCGCCGGCGGCTCTGGTATTGCTGCCTTTGCCGGTCAGCACCAAAATCGGTTGCGCTCCCGCGGTGGCGGCGGCCTGCAGATCGCGCAGCGAATCGCCGATACTGGGCACGCCTTCGAGAGCGACATTGAATCGCTGGGCGATGTCGATAAACATGCCCGGCTTCGGCTTGCGGCAATCGCAATTCGCCTCCGCCGAGTGCGGGCAGTAGAACAAGGCGTCTATGCGTCCGCCCACTTGCGCGAGGACGCGGTACATCTTGTCGTTGATCGCATTCAGCGCGCCCATGTCGAGAAGCCCGCGTCCGATGCCGGACTGGTTGGATGCGACTACCACCCGGTAACCGGCATGATTGAGCCTTGCGATCGCCTCCAGGCTGCCCGGAATCGCTTTCCACTCTGTGGTGTTCTTGATGAACTGATCGCTGTCCTCGTTGATGACGCCGTCGCGATCGAGGATGACGAGTTTCATGCAGCGAGCTTCGAAATATCGGCGATGCGGTTCATCTCGTCACGAAGATCTTGCAGAAGGGCGAGGCGACCGCGGCGTAACTTCGGATCGTCCACCATAACCATGACTGAGTCGAAAAAAGCGTCTACCGGGGATTTCAGAACCGCAAATGCCTTCAGATAGCCCGTGTAGTCACCGTTCTTGAGCAAGGGAACTGCCAACTTGGACACTTCTCCAAGTGCCGTGAATAAATCGCGAGCCGCCTTCTCTTCATGTTCGAATTCCTCGGCCTGCGCGTTGGCAAACGATTCGCCCTTGACTTGCGCTTGCTTGAGGATATTGGCAACCCGCTTGTTTGCCGCAGCAAGGCTCTCGGCCTCCGGCAAACTGGCGAACGCGCGCACCGCGGCCAGCCAGCGCGGAATTTCATCGATGCGTGCGGGATTGTTTGTCAACACTGCCTCGACCTCGTTTGCCGAGTATCCGGATTCGCGCAAATAGCTACGCAGGCGTTCCAGGATAAACATCTGCAGATTCGTCTGGACCTGACCGAGAACCCCGGGAGGAAATACCGAAAACGCACTGTTGATCAGATCGTGAAGGGACAAAGATAAATTGCGCTCGACCAGTATTCGAATCACGCCTAGTGCGTGGCGCCGCAACGCAAAGGGGTCCCTGTCGCCGGTGGGCTGCTGGCCAATGCCGAACAGTCCGGCAAGGGTTTCCAGCTTGTCGGCAAGTGCGAGAGCGGTTGCAACGCCCTCGTCAGGCAGCGCGTCGCCGGCGAACCGCGGCCGATAATGTTGTGCGATCGCGTCGGCCACCTTCAGCTCCTCACCATCGGCCAGCGCATAGTAGCGGCCCATGATGCCTTGCAACTCCGGGAACTCACCGACCATATTGGTGGCCAGATCCGCTTTGGCCAACAGGGCTGCACGGTCCGCCAGCGCGGGATCGACGCCGATCCACTCTGCGACGAGTTTCGCCAGCGCGCGAACACGCTCGACGCGGTCAAACTGGCTGCCCAGCTTGTTGTGGTAGACGACGTCACCGAGTCGCGGAACCCGGTCCGCGAGCTTTGTTTTCTTGTCGGTATCGAAAAAAAACCGGGCGTCGGCGAGTCGCGGCCGGATAACACGCTGATTGCCCTCGACGATGTTCTTGGAGTTGGCAAGCTGCATGTTCGAGACGATGAGAAAATTGTTGGTCAGCTTGCCGTTCACGCCGAACAGCGGAAAGTACTTCTGGTTCTGGCGCATCGTCAGGATCAGGCATTCCTGGGGAACGCCGAGAAACTCTTCTTCGAACTCGCCGATGTAAACCGTCGGGTATTCGACCAGGGCGGTGACTTCGTCGAGCAGCGGTAGGTAGTCGGCATCCGGTCCGAGAGAGGACTTGAGCGCCTGGGCTTTTTCGGAGAGTTGCCTGGCAATCTCGCTCCTGCGCTTGTCGAATTCGGCGATGACCAGACCTTCGTTCTCGAGCCTGGCTTCGTATTCATCGGCGCGAACGAGCGAAATATCCTTCGCGCCCTGGAAACGATGGCCATGCGTAACCCGTCCGGCTTCGAGGCCGAGCGTCGCTACCGCGAGCACCTTGTCACCATGCATTGCGACCAGCCCGTGTGCGGGCCGAACAAACTTCACTGTCGTTGTGCCGTCAGCCAATTGGTAACTCATCGCCTTGAGGATGGGCAGTTTCGCGATCGTGGCCTCGATGGCGTTGGATAGCGCCTGATCGAGTGACTGGCCCACATCGACGCTGCGCAAATAGACGCTGTCAGCCTTGCCGTCGGGCTTGATCACGAGCGAATCTGTGCCGACTCTGGAATTGAGTGGCGCGCCGGCGAGTTGTTCGCGGCCCATGCCGGTCAGTTTCTTGCGCAATGCGTCGCTCCAGTTTCCATCCTCTTTGCGAGCGACCGATACCGGCATGAGCTTTTGTTCGACAGGCCGGTCGTATCCCTTCGGAAGGACGGCGTAAATATAAACGGCCAGACGTCGCGGCGTGGCAAACGCTTTTGCCTTGGAGGTGGCATCCAGAAGCCCGCTGCTTTTCAGTGCGTCAAACACGCCGGCTGCAAAAGCGTCGCCCAGGCGCTTGAGTGCCTTCGGAGGCAGTTCCTCGGTAAACAGTTCGACCAGCAGGTTGGCGCTCATGCGGCCGCCGCTTTTTCTTTCTCGGCCAGAGCCGTTTTCATCGCTGCGACGTCGACGCCGAGTTTCTGAAGCTGTTCAGACCGGCTCATCGGAAAGCCGCTACGCAGTCGCGAATCGAAGTAGGCCTGGGAAACGCTGCGTGCCAGATTGCGGATGCGGTTGATATACGCCGCGCGCTCGGTGACCGAAATCGCTCCGCGCGCATCAAGCAGATTGAACGTGTGGGCGGCCTTCAGCACCATTTCGTAAGCGGGCAGCGCGAGCTGCGCCACCATCAGCCGCTGGGCTTCCGCCTCGTAGTCATTGAAATGCTGGAACAGCATGGCCGTGTTCGACTGCTCGAAGTTGTAAATCGATTGTTCGACTTCATTCTGGTGATAGACGTCGCGATAGGTCAGTCCCGGAGTCCAGACCAGATCGAAAACGTTCTCCACGCCTTGCAGATACATCGCGAGGCGCTCGATGCCGTAGGTGATCTCGCCGGTGATCGGCTTGCAGTCGAGTCCGCCGACTTGCTGGAAATAGGTGAACTGGGTAACTTCCATGCCATCGAGCCAGACTTCCCAGCCGAGACCCCAGGCGCCGAGCGTCGGATTCTCCCAGTCGTCCTCGACGAAGCGGATATCGTGCGTCAGGGGATCGATGCCAAGCGCGCGCAGCGAGTCCAGATAAAGTTCGATGATGTCGAGCGGCGACGGTTTCAGCACGACCTGGAACTGATAGTAGTGCTGCATGCGATTCGGATTATCGCCATAGCGCCCATCCTTCGGGCGGCGCGACGGTTGCACGTAGGCCGCGCGCCAGGGTTCCGGTCCGATGGCCCGCAGAAATGTCGCGGTGTGGGAAGTGCCCGCGCCCACTTCCATATCGTAAGGTTGCAGGATTGCGCAGCCGCGATCACCCCAGTAGCGCTGCAGCGTTAGAATCACTTCCTGGAAGTTCAACATCGGTGAATTCGGCAAATGATTCAGGACTTGGGCGTCTCGAGGGAAAGGCCGAATTGTACTCAAAACCGCGTGCCTTAACGAGGATGAAGCAATGATGCTCAGAGCGCTCGCCCTGGTGTTTACCCTGTGGTTGCCTGCCGTCGAGGCGTCCGGGGATTCCTCCGCGCCGTGGGGACAAGCGCACAGCGTGGAGAAGACATACAGCAAGCAGAAGGTCGTGTACGACGTATCGGTCAAGAGCGTAGCGCAACTGGAAAACGTGCTGGATCGCGCGAGTTACCTTTCCGCGTTAAACGATGCCGACCCTTTCGACAGCAAGATCGTCATCGTGCTGCACGGGGACGAGATCGGTTTTTTTGCGACCCGGAATTTCGCCCGCTACAGGGATCTGATGGTGCGTGCACAAAGTCTTACAGTCGGGGGCATCATTGACATCCGCATGTGCAAAGTGGCCGCACATCGTCGCGGGTACGAGCCGCCGGATATTCACGGTTTTGTCACCATTGTGCCGATGGCGGATGCGGAGATCATTGACCTGCAGAAACAAGGCTTCGCCTACATGCAGTGACTGGACGGTTACGGCCCGCGCTAGCGCAGGCGGGCAACCCGGGCGACGACCGGCGGGATCAGGAGCATTGCCAGCGCCAGCGCCAGCACCCCGAAATTGCCGACCACGATATAAGGCGTGCTGCCTTGGTATCCACGCACTTCGCCACTCACTTGAGTGGTCGTAAATTCGGGAGCCGACGCGACAATCCGACCGTCAGGAGCGATGATGGCCGTTACGCCGGTATTGGTCGCGCGCAGCATCGGCCTGCCGGTTTCCAGCGCCCGCATCTGCGCGATTTGAAGGTGCTGCTGTGATGCCACTGTATCGCCCCACCACGCGTCATTGGTGAAGTTCGCGAGCATGGTGGCTTCCGGCAACTGACGGATGATTTCCTCGCCGAACACGTCTTCGTAGCAGATATTGACTGCGATTTTCTGCCCCGCAACCCGCATCGGTTTCTGGACTTGCGCCCCTGGCGAAAAATCCGACATCGGTATGTGCAGCAGATTCATGATCCAGCCGAGGAGCGGCCGCAGGGGAAAATAGTCGCCGAACGGCACCAGGTGGTGCTTGCGGTAGACCTGTGCCGGTGCCGTGCCGACGCTCATGACGCTGTTGTAATAATTTCCGGAAGGATCGAGTTCCGGAACGCCGTACAGCATGTCTCCGCCGTTTTGCGCCGCCCGGTCGGCCAGAGCCTTCAAATAGTCGGGCGGAACGTCCACGTTAAGCATTGGCAGCGCAGTTTCCGGCAATAGGATCAGCTTGCCTTCCGCGGTGCGCACCAGTTCCAGATAGGTTTCCAGCGTAGCCAGAGCACGCTCTGGCCGCCATTTCAATTCCTGCGGTATATTTCCCTGGAGCAGCGTTACACGGGTCGGTTCGCCGGGCACGGGTTGCGTCCATGGATG
>JANMYN010000658.1:0-5834 GCA_031382195.1 Betaproteobacteria bacterium | reverse complement strand
TGCCATCACGTGACACGGCCAATGGCGGTATTTGTCAAATCGCCATTGTCCAAAGTGCGGCGATC
The DNA here is from genome assembly GCA_031382195.1 of Betaproteobacteria bacterium. Lineage (GTDB taxonomy): Bacteria > Pseudomonadota > Gammaproteobacteria > Burkholderiales > JACQAP01 > JACQAP01. The sequence goes on along the minus strand of JANMYN010000658.1, from coordinate 5,769 downwards.
GCAGAAATCGGTTTCGATCGGATCTGTCGGCAATCCCGCGTAACAGTCTTGGCGATATACCCGGCCCGCCTGCCTTGTTCCCTTCCTGTCGTGCTTGATCCGGCTGGCGCAGAGCTGTTGTTAAAAGTATCGTGTCGGCGACACCGGGGTTATCGTTGTAACAGTGCTAACCGGCATTGCTGCGTTGGCGCGACGTGTGCAAGACTGGTTTCTCAGACAGACTAGCCGTACCGAATACGTAATGCTGATTGCTGCTGGATTATCGGGGGCCGCGCGCTGACGGCATTGATCTGTCACTGGTAATTGTAATTGTGGCGGTGGCGATGCAGAAACTGTGCAAATAATGAATACGCTGCTGGAATCCTGGCAGGCGAAGATGGAGGCGCCGTTCGCAGTGATCGGTGTGCGTGCCATCGGCGAGAAACTTGTCGGCATCGAATATCTTCCGCGCGGCGCAGCACTGCTCAAACCGCAGATGCCATTTTGCAGGGAAGTGTGCCGGCAGCTCAAAGCGTATCTCAAGGAGCCGAATTTCGATTTTGATCTGCCTTTCGACTACGACGGCACCGATTTCCAGACCAGGGTCTGGAAGGCCGTGCGCTCCATTCCAGCAGGGGCTGTGCTCTCCTATCTGCAGGTGGCCAAGCGGATCGGCTCGGCGCCGCGTCCGGTCGGCACAGCCTGCGGTGCGAATCACATCCCGATTCTGATTCCGTGCCACCGCGTGGTCGGCAGCCGGGGCATCGGCGGTTTCATGAACGCCCGCCGCGGCGCGGCAATCGACGTAAAGCGCTGGTTGTTGCATCACGAAAATCCGGGCGCCTACTGATGGCGACGAACCAGGGCCTGCTCGACGAATTCTGCGATGCGCTCTGGCTCGAAGATGGCCTGTCGCGCAATACGCTCGAGAGCTATCGCCGCGACTTGCGGATTTTCTCCGCGTGGCTGTCCGCGAATCATGGCAAAACGCTTTTGCAGGCTCAGCGCATGGATCTTCTCGATTACCTGGGGTACAAGTTCAAACGCAAGGCCAGGCCGCGCTCCGCGGCGCGGCTGCTATCCAGCCTCAAACGGTTCTACCGGTTCCTGCTCAGGGAGAATCGAATACAGGCGGACCCCACGCTGCAGGTGGAGTCCCCCAAACTGCCGCACGGCCTACCCAAGATATTGTCCGAGGAAGACGTCGATTCACTGCTTGCCGCGCCAAATGTCGAAACACACATCGGATTGCGCGATAAATCCATGCTGGAGACGCTGTATGCCAGTGGGCTTCGGGTAACAGAACTCGTAGAAATGAAGCTCAACCAATTGAGCCTGGACATGGGCGTAGTGCGAGTCGTCGGCAAGGGGAGCAAAGAAAGACTGGTTCCAGTGGGCGAGGAGGCGCTCACCTGGATCCGGCGGTACATGGATAACGCGCGTCCTGAAATTCTTGCCGGCAGGCAGGCGGATGCACTATTCATCACCTCGCGCGGGGGCTCGATGACGCGACAGGCGTTCTGGTATCTGATCCGGCGCTACGCCGACCGGGCCGGCATCCGGAGCGGTATTTCGCCGCATACGTTGCGCCACGCCTTCGCCACGCATCTGCTTAATCACGGCGCGGATTTGCGGGTTGTGCAGATGCTGCTCGGTCATGCGGATATATCCACGACCCAGATTTACACGCACGTTGCCCGCGAAAGGCTCAAGCAATTGCACGCAAAACATCATCCGCGGGGATAACGGGGGAGAATGATGCCCATAGCGCCCATCGTATTCGTTGTCGTGGCCTACCTGATCGGGTCGATTTCGTTCGCGGTCGTCGTGAGTTGGTGTTTCGGTCTGCCGGATCCGCACACCTATGGCTCGGGCAATCCGGGTGCCACCAATGTCCTGCGCACTGGAAGAAAGGTGGCTGCTGGCCTCACCTTGACCGGTGATGCGGCCAAAGGTGCGATCGCGCTATGGCTGGCAAATATTTTGGCGCCGAAGTTTGGCGTAGGCGAAATTACCCTGGCTGCAGTGGCGTTCGCAGCTTTCATCGGCCATTTGTTCCCGCTTTATTTCCGCTTCAAGGGCGGCAAAGGCGTGTCAACGGCCGCGGGCCTGTTGCTGGCGCTGGATGTGCGCATCGCAGGGGTAGCGCTGCTCGTGTGGCTGATGACTATATTCGCGTCGCGCTACTCATCGGCTGCGTCGATGATGGCTGCGTTGGCGGCGCCGGTCGCGACGCTTTATTTTCTCGGCTGGGGGCCCTATGTCTGGACGGTGCTGGCCATGACTGTCCTTCTGCTCTGGCGTCACCGCGGCAATATTGAACGGCTGCGAAACGGCACCGAAAGCAGGATCAGACTGTCGCGGGGGGGCTGAGTTCTGCCAGGTCCCAGCGCGGCCGCACCGAGAAGCCTCGGGACTCGATGACTCCGGCTTTGAGTCGCTGCGCGCCCGCGTAAGCGATCATCGCGCCGTTGTCCGTGCACAAATCCAGCGGCGGATAGAACACTTCGAAGCCCTCCGAGACAGCCTTTGCGGCCAGTGCCGCGCGCAGACTTCGGTTGGCACCAACGCCGCCGGCCACGACCAGCTGGTTAAATCCGGTACGCAATACGGCATCGGTCGATTTGGCGACGAGCACCTCGACGATCGCAATCTGAAAGGCGGCGGCGATATCGGCTTGATTTTGCGCGCTCGCCTCCTCGCGGCTCGCCAGCGTCAGTGCTGCGGTTTTCAATCCCGAAAAGCTGAAATTCAGATCACCGCTGGCTATCATGGGCCGGGGTAGTTTGAATCGTTTCGGATTTCCGGCATCGGCGAGATTCGCCAGCGCCGGCCCGCCGGGGTAGGGCAGGCCAAGCAGCTTTGCGGTTTTGTCGAATGCTTCCCCGGCCGCGTCGTCCACCGTCTCTCCCAGCAGCTCGTAGTCGCCGACCGCGCCAACCTTCATGAGCTGAGTATGCCCACCCGACACCAGCAACGCGACGAAAGGGAAATGGGGCGCCGGGGTCGTGAGCAACGGCGACAGCAGATGTCCTTCCAGATGATGCAGGCCGACTACCGGAATGCCAAGCGCGAAGCCGAGGCTCGCCGCCACGCTTGCTCCGACCAGCAGGGCGCCGGCCAGACCCGGTCCCTGGGTATAAGCAATCCCATCGATATGACGCAGCGTAAGGCCGGTTTGTCCGAGTAACTGGCGGATCAGCGGTAGCAGCCTGCGGACGTGATCGCGGGAGGCCAGTTCCGGTACCACCCCGCCGTATTCCGCGTGCAAGTCTACCTGCGAGAAGAGCGTATGGCCCAGCAGGCCCGCCTGGGTGTCGAACAGGGCGACGCCGGTTTCATCGCAGGAGGTCTCGATCCCGAGAACGAGCATAAGGTATTGAGTTTAAGGGTTTGCTTGGTTATTTCGGAGAGAGATCCGGCGGCGGCGCCAGCCGCGAAATTCAGAGGATCTCCCGCTTGTGTTTGCAAATCAGGGGATTATTGCTAAAATTCGCCCCTTCGTTTTTTGTCGACCTGCCCAGGACAGTATTTTTTATGCCGACGATTCGTGTCAAGGAAAATGAGCCGTTCGAAGTGGCCATGCGCCGCTTCAAGCGTACCGTGGAAAAAACCGGTCTGCTGACCGAATTGCGGGCACGCGAATTCTACGAAAAGCCCACCTCCGAGCGCAAACGCAAGCTGGCAGCCGCCGTCAAGCGTCATCACAAGCGCCTTCGCAGCCAGTTGCTTCCGCCCAAGCTTTACTAAAGCCAGTAGCGGGTCAGTATTCAGACGGTGAATGGGTGTCCATTCACCGTTTTGCTTTTCTGAAATCCGCCCCCATTTCCGATCCCATGCTTCTCAAAGACCAGATCACCGAAGACATGAAGACCGCGATGCGCGCCAAAGACGCGCCGCGGCTGTCGGCAATTCGCCTACTGCTCGCCGCGGTCAAGCAACGCGAGGTGGATGAGCGTATCGAATTGACCGATACCGACGTGCTCGCGATCATCGAGAAGATGATCAAGCAGCGGCGCGATTCCATCGAGCAATTCGAGAAGGGCGCCCGCCAGGATCTTGCGGACAAAGAGCAGTTCGAGATCACCGTACTCCAGGGCTACATGCCGGCAGCGATGTCGGCTGCCGAAGTCGATGCGGCGGTGACCGACGCTATTTCGAGCAGCGGTGCCAAGCTCATGGCCGACATGGGCAAGGTGATGGCATTGTTGAAACCCAGGCTGGCGGGTCGTGCGGACATGGGCAAGGTGTCTGCATTGGTGAAAACCAAGCTTGCGGGCTAGCGCGGGCGACAAGCAGATATCGCATTTCGGCGTTAACCCGTTCTTGCTGAGGGCAAAAGCGGCTTTCCGAAGGACGCCCGGCTTTCCCGGAAATTCAGGGAAACTGACCTATAATTCGTCGCAAGCCGCCGGACGTCCTGTGAAGGCGGCGGGGCCTGAAACCAGTGGGAACTGACCGCGAGACATTTCGACGCATGATTCCGCAGTCGTTTATTCAGGACCTCCTCAACCGGGTGGACATCGTCGACGTGGTCGAGTCCTCGGTCCCACTCAAGCGCGCGGGGGCAAACTACGTCGCCCGCTGCCCCTTCCATAGCGAAAAATCGCCGTCGTTTACTGTCAGCCAGACCAAGCAGTTCTACCACTGCTTCGGTTGTGGGGCCCATGGCACCGCCATAAGCTTCCTCATGGAGCATCAGGGCATGGGCTTTGTCGACGCGGTCAAGGATTTGGCGGGACGGGTGGGAATGGTTGTTCCCGAGCAAACCCCCGATCCGCAGCGCAAGGAAAAGGCGGAGGCCGCCGAAGATTTGACGGAAGTCATGCTCAAAGCGGCCCAGTTTTATAAAGCGCAACTCAAGTCTTCGGACAAGGCCATTGCTTATCTCAAGAACCGCGGATTGACCGGCGAAATTGCCGCGCGTTTTGGCCTGGGATATGCCCCCGACGGCTGGCAAAACCTGGAATCGGTCTTTCCTGAATATCAGTCGAAAACGCTTACTGACGCCGGATTGGTTATTGCCAGCGAGGAAGGCAGGCGTTACGACCGGTTCCGAGACCGCATCATGTTTCCGATTTACAGCCAGCGCGGCGCAGTCATCGGCTTCGGTGGGCGGGTGATTGACCAAGGCGATCCAAAATATCTCAATTCACCGGAGACGCCGCTATTCGAGAAGGGGCGCGAGCTTTACGGCTTGTTTCAGGCGCGAGGCGCGATACGCGAGGCGGAGCGGGTTGTGGTGGTCGAAGGCTATATGGATGTAGTGGCATTGGGCCAATACGACATCGGCTTTGCGGTGGCCACTCTCGGCACGGCGACAACCCCCTGGCAGGTGCAGAAGCTGCTTCGACAGAGCGACAATGTCATTTACTGTTTCGATGGTGATGCGGCGGGGCGGCGTGCGGCCTGGCGTGCTCTGGAAAACAGCCTGGCGCTGCTGCAGGACGGAAAGCAGGTGCGTTTTCTGTTCCTGCCGACCGAGCACGATCCGGACAGTTTCGTGCGCGCTTACGGCAAGGAAGCGTTTGCAAAACTGCTCGACACGGCGCCGCCGCTGTCGGAGATTCTGGTCCAGGAACTCACCTCGCGCGTCGACATGCGTACGGTCGAAGGGCGGGCGAAGTTTTTGCAAGAAGCCAAGCCGTTGGTCAAACAGGTGCCCGCGCCCATGCTGTCTCTGATGTTGCGCAAACAGATTGCCGAGCTTGCCGGTGTGTCGCAGGCCGAACTTGATCGCAGTTTCGATATCAAAGTTGTAGCGCGTACTCAGGCGCCAGAACGGCGCGA
>JANMYN010000648.1:0-9660 GCA_031382195.1 Betaproteobacteria bacterium | reverse complement strand
GGTGTCCACGCTGTTGTAGTGCGTGCCCGCACTGAAGTTCACACTGGGCAGCAGCAGCGCGCGCGCCTGCGGCAGCTTCTCCTGGGCGCCTATGTACTGCGCCTTCGCCCCCGCATAGGTCGCATCTTGCAACTGCGCTTCTCGATAGATCGATATTAGGTCGGCCGAAAACGCCGCTTCAGCGGCTGCCAACATCAAAGCCAAAGCCATGATTTTTTTGGATACCCGATTCATGTTCTCACTCTCCCCACCTATCTATATATTCGTTCGCACTTCAGCACCGGCACCGCATAGCGGCCCGGCGTCGATTCGATTCGTTTAAAACACAAAACGTTCGGGTTGTTTGACGTTTCGCAACGGCGCGATTGCGGTTTCGAACAAAGCCATCGAATTAAACGCGCGCTCGGCTACTCGTGTAATCAGATTCGCGGTCATCACGGGAGCTTCGCCAATCACGGCAAGCAGTCTCCCCCCCGCCGCGAGCTGTTTCTGAAACGATTCCGACAGCAGCGGAACCGAACCGGTCAGGAGGATAACATCGTAGGGCGCGTGCGCAGACCATCCTTCGGAGGCATCGCCGACATGGAACTGAACATTCTGTATTCCATGGCCTGCGATCCTGCGCGTGGCTGTCTGGCTGAATTCCTTGACGCGTTCCACCGTCACCACCTGGCCGCCCAGTTTCGCCAACAGCGCGGTAACGTAGCCGCTTCCCGTTCCAACTTCCAGAATCTTGTCGGTCTTGCGCACGCCGAGTTCCTGGATCATGCGTGCTTCCATCTTCGGCGCCAACATGACCTCGCCGTGACCGAGCGGGATTTCCATGTCGGCAAACGCCAGATCCCGGTACTTTTCGGGGACGAATTCCTCGCGCCTGATTATCAGCAAAAGATCCAGCACGGCTTGGTCGAGAACTTCCCATGTGCGGATCTGGCTCTCGACCATGTTGAGGCGCGCTTGTTCCAGATTCATTGATGCAAACCGACAATAGAAGAATTTCGAAGCTTGCAATTATTACATAATTCAATTAGCGTCATGACTGCGTTAGGGGTCCTGCGCACGGGTGGCGCGGGTGAGACAAACCCTTCGAACCTGTCCGGATAATGCCGATGCAGGGAAGCGCGTCGAAGTATTCTTTCTCTCGCGCTTCTCCTGTGACTGCACAGTTTTCAGGAGTGCGTCATGAATGCCAATCCCAAGTTTTTGAGCGCCACGGCTCACGTCGACGAAGCAGCCGTGAAGCCGCTGCCGAATTCGCGCAAGGTCTACGTGCGAGGTTCGCAAGCAGATATCCAGGTGCCGATGCGTGAAATCTCGCAGAGCGATACGCCTGCGAGTTTCGGAGCGCAGCCCAATGCACCGATGTTCGTCTACGACACGTCCGGACCCTATACGGATCCTCGCGCCGCCATCGATATTCGCAACGGCCTCGCGCCAATGCGAGAGCGGTGGATCGAGGAACGCGCTGACACTGAGTTGATGGCGGGACCGACTTCCATCTACGGCCGCGCGCGACTCGACGACGCCAAGCTCGCGGAGATGCGCTTCAATCTGCAACGCACGCCTCGTCGCGCCCGATCCGGCGCGAATGTGAGCCAGATGCACTACGCGCGCAAGGGCATCATCACCCCGGAAATGGAGTTCATTGCGATTCGCGAGAACCAGCGTCGCGACGCACTTCCGGAACTCATCACACGGCAGCACGCGGGCGAGCCTTTTGGGGCCATGCTGCCGAAAGAAATCACCGCGCAATTCGTCAGGGACGAAGTGGCCCGCGGGCGCGCGATCATTCCCGCCAATATCAATCATCCGGAATCCGAACCGATGATCATCGGTCGCAACTTCCTGGTGAAGATCAACGCCAATATCGGCAACTCGGCGCTGGGTTCCAGCATCCAGGAGGAAGTCGAGAAAATGACCTGGGCGATCCGCTGGGGCGGGGACACGGTCATGGATCTGTCGACCGGAAAGCATATTCACGAAACCCGGGAATGGATTGTGCGTAATTCGCCGGTCCCGATCGGCACCGTGCCGATTTACCAAGCACTGGAAAAAGTCGACGGGCGGGCCGAAGAGCTTAACTGGGAAATATTCAAGGACACGCTGATCGAGCAGGCGGAACAGGGTGTCGACTACTTCACGATTCACGCTGGCGTGCGACTCGCCTACGTTCCGCTAACCGCGAAGCGCATGACCGGCATCGTTTCGCGCGGTGGTTCAATTCTTGCCAAATGGTGCCTCGCGCACCACAAGGAGAATTTCCTCTATACCCATTTCGAGGAAATCTGCGAGATCATGAAGATGTATGACGTGTCGTTCTCTCTCGGGGACGGCTTGCGACCGGGATCGATTTATGACGCAAACGACGAGGCCCAACTTGGCGAATTGCGCACGCTCGGTGAACTGACCCGGGTCGCCTGGAAGCACGATGTTCAGGTGATGATCGAGGGCCCGGGACATGTTCCGATGCACCTGATCAAGGAGAACATGGATCTGCAGTTGAAGCTGTGTCACGAAGCGCCGTTCTACACGCTGGGACCCTTGACGACAGACATCGCGCCCGGCTACGACCACATCACATCGGCCATCGGCGCGGCCATGATCGGTTGGTATGGCACAGCGATGCTCTGTTATGTAACGCCCAAAGAACATCTCGGATTACCTGACAAGGACGACGTCAAGGACGGCATCATCGCCTACAAGATCGCCGCGCACGCCGCCGATCTGGCAAAGGGTCATCCGGGTGCGCAGATGCGCGATAATGCCTTGTCGAAAGCGCGTTTCGAATTCCGCTGGGACGATCAGTTCAATTTAGGACTCGATCCCGACAAGGCAAAGCAGTTTCACGACGAAACGCTGCCGCAGGAGGGCGCCAAGCTGGCGCACTTCTGCTCCATGTGCGGGCCGCATTTCTGCTCCATGAAGATCACACAGGATGTGCGTGACTATGCTGCGACCCTGGGCGTGCCCGAAGTCGAGGCACTGGAGAAGGGAATGACCGAAAAGGCGGCGGAGTTCCTCGCCAGCGGCGCCGAAATCTATCGCAAGGCGTGACGGCGGCTCATGGCAGGGGCGGTGAAGGAATTCGCCGCCATTTTCTTATCGTCGCGGGGAATTCATGGAACTAGAGCTGCTGCTGAAGGCGCTCATTCTGGGTGTCGTAGAAGGAATCACGGAGTTTTTGCCCGTTTCAAGCACCGGTCACCTGATTCTGGTCGGCGATCTTCTCGACTTCAATTCTGAACAAGGCAAGCTCTTCGAAATCGTGATCCAGTGCGGTGCCATCCTTGCCATCGTTTGGGAGTATCGCGCGAGACTGACATCGGTCGTTGCGCGACTGCCCGCTGATCCGCAGGCCAGGCGCTTCGCAATGAATCTTCTGGTCGCCTTCCTTCCGGTCGCGATCCTCGGTCTGCTGTTCGGCAAAACAATCAAGGAAGTCCTGTTCAAGCCGGTGCCCGTCGCTGTGGCTTTCATCGTCGGCGGCTTGATCATTCTGTGGGCGGAACGCCGCAAGCATGAGATTCGAGTCGGCAGCGTGGATGAAATGAACTGGACAGACGCGCTGAAAATCGGATTCGCTCAGACTCTGGCGCTGATTCCAGGCACGTCGCGTGCCGGAGCCACCATCATTGGTGGATTATTTTTCGGTCTTTCGCGCCGCGCAGCCACGGAATTTTCGTTTTTTCTGGCCATTCCGGTGTTATTTGCCGCATCTGCCTACGAACTGTTCAAACACCGGAGCACACTGTCCGCGGACGATCTGGGAATACTGGGCGTCGGGCTTGTCGCCGCATTTGCCTCCGCGTTTCTGTGCGTTCGGTGGTTGCTGCGCTACATAAGCCGCCACGACTTCACCGTCTTTGCCTGGTACCGGATCGGCTTCGGAATAATTGTCCTCGTGACCGCTTACACAGGCGTTGTGAACTGGACAACCAACTAGCCTTGAATCGCCGCCAATCGTGAATGGGGAGTCGAAAAGCTGAAATTCTGAACATTCCATCCCTTCTCGATTGCCTATTCACGGATTCCTAACTCTGGACCCACGGCAATCCGGCAAATTGCCAACCGCCCACCGACGCGCGATGTCCAAGCGCATCCTTGTCTCCCTCGAACCCCTGGAGAATGTTGTAGCTATGGGCGTAACCGATCTGGGTCGCTGCCGCAGCCGCGGCGTGTGATCGGGCACCGCTACGGCAAAGGAACATGACAATGGCGCCCTTTTCAGTCTGGGCCTTGAGATCATCCAGAAAGGCCGGGTTTGGCTGCGAGCCCGGATAGCTCTGCCATTCGATCGCGACACTTCCAGGTATTCGGCCTACAAAGTCCCATTCAGGCCGGGTGCGAACATCGACCAGTTTGGCGCGCGGCTCGGTCCGCATTAATTCGTAGGCTTCGGCCGGCAACAATGCCCCAGCATAGGGCAGACTCATCTCCTGAGCCCGCTGATGCGCTTTATTCAAAATTTCTGATGTATCGCCCATTTTATTCACCTCCGCCGAGACTTACGGCAACTAACGCCGCCCATTCGAACCGCAATCGGATCGATGTTCAAAGATTAGCAGATTCAATTCCCAAGGAAGATTTCTCTTGCCAAGGCCTTTGCGATGCACTAATTTCGGGCACCCATTGGACCCAGGCTTTTATTTGGTGCATAGCAATGAGACTTGAATGGCCTAAGCAACTGTGAACTATCGATTTATTGGTTTTTTTTGCTGGGCATGTTTCCTGCTGAAACTGTGGCTCGCTTAAAAACCCTCGCAAGCACTATCCAACTCAGGAGAGCAAAAAATGGCGGTAGCAGACGTATTCAAAACGATCAAAGAAAACGACGTAAAGTTCGTTGACCTGCGGTTCACCGACACCCGCGGCAAAGAACAACACGTTTCCGTCCCTGCTCACGCCTTCGGCCAGGACAAATTTGACGATGGTCATGCATTTGACGGTTCGTCGATCGCGGGCTGGAAAGGCATTCAGGCCTCCGACATGTTGTTGATGCCCGATCCCGATTCCTCACGTCTGGACCCGTTCTCCGATGAAGTGACGTTGAACATAACCTGCGACGTTATCGAACCCGCCGATGGCAAGGGCTACGACCGCGATCCGCGCTCCATTGCCAAGCGGGCTGAGGCCTATCTGAAATCCAGCGGCATTGGCGATGTCGCCTATTTCGGACCGGAACCGGAGTTCTTCATATTCGACAGCGTCACCTGGAATGTCGATATGTCCGGATCTTTTGTGAAAATATCCTCGGAAGAAGCGCCCTGGTCCACCGGCAAGGACTTCGAAGGCGGCAACATGGGCCACCGTCCGCCGGTGAAGGGCGGCTACTTCCCGGTACCGCCGGTCGACTCGCTGCAAGACATTCGCAATGCCATGTGCCTTGCGCTTGAGCAACAAGGCGTCGAAGTGGAAGTACACCACCACGAAGTCGCGGCGCCGGGCCAGTGCGAGATCGGTACCAAGTTCAATTCTCTCGTCAAGCGCGCCGACTGGCTGCAGATCCTAAAATACACGGTATGGAACGTTGCCCATTCTTACGGCAAAACGGCAACCTTCATGCCCAAGCCGGTAGTGGGCGACAACGGTTCCGGCATGCATGTGCATCAATCGGTCTGGAAGGGTGGCCAGAATTTGTTTGCGGGCAACGGCTACGCTGGGTTGTCCGATTTCGCGTTGTATTACATCGGTGGCGTCATCAAGCACGCCCGGGCGCTGAATGCGATTACCAACCCGGGTACCAACTCGTATAAGCGGCTGGTCCCCGGGTTCGAAGCGCCGATCAATCTGGCGTATTCGGCCAAGAACCGCTCCGCATCCTGCCGCATTCCGCACGTGGCCAGCCCCAAGGGCCGCCGCGTCGAAGTTCGCTTTCCCGATCCGACGGCAAATCCTTATCTGGCATTTGCGGCTCTGTTAATGGCCGGACTGGACGGCGTGCAGAACAAGATTCACCCCGGTGATCCGATCGACAAAAACTTGTATGACCTGCCCCCGGAAGAAGCCGCAAAAGTGCCGCATCCGTGCCATTCCCTCGACCAGGCGCTCGAGAGTCTGGAGGCAGATCACGCCTTCCTGACAAAGGGCGGCGTGTTCTCCGAGGACATGATCAGTGCGTACATCGAACTGAAGATGGAAGAAGTAACACGTTTCCGGATGACCACTCACCCGGTCGAATTCGACATGTACTACAGCTCGTAACGCCTAAGTTCTCGCCGAAAGAAAGGGGCGGGTATTCCCGCCCTTTTTTGTTTGCCGTGGTTTATTGCCCGGGGAACTCGCGGATTGATAATCGAAAACACCTGCCTTAGACTCCGCCACGGGATCGCAAGAATGTATCGCGCGCCCTTTTCGTCCGTCTTTCTGGCAGGTGATACAAATGCGTTCTCGCCGTCTCGTAGTATTTATAGCCCTTGCGTTGCTCCAGCCGGTCGCATCGGCAGAAACCTGCAAATATCTCGACAGCGAAGGCCACGTGATTTACTCCAATACGCCACACAGTCCGCCGAAAGGCGCGAAAAAAGTGAAGTGTTTCGAGGATCCTTCGCCAAAACTGGCACCGGCCAACGCAAAAAATTCGGAAGCCAAAGCAAAGCCGCCGAGGGTCCGCGAAGACACCCAGAAAGCACGGGACGACGAGCGCCGTCGCATACTCGAACAGGAACTTGCCGACGAAACCCAACAACTCGCGCAAGCCAAGGAGCAGCTTGCCGCGCAGGAAGCGATGCGCACTGGAAACGAGCGCAATTACGCACGCTTTCTCGAGCGCGTACAGCCGTATCGGGATGCCGTGGCCACTCACGAGCGCAACCTCCAGGCGCTCAATCGCGAGATCGCCAATCTGAAGTAAGTAACGTCGCCCCGCGCATCGCGCGCAAATCCATTCTTGCCGCACGCGCCCTTCCCGGCTACGCAAAGTTCGTTCATCGTCGTGGCGCACTTTTTGCTGACCTGTTACTGGTCTGCCGTGTGAGATGCCGATGACGCCTCTGAGCTCCACCGGACTCGACGCGTTGGCAACGGCGGTCATTCTGCTCGACACGAAACACGTCGTTCAATACATAAATCCAGCGGCCGAGAACCTGCTCGCGATCAGCGCCAAGAACATTGTTGGAATGAACCTCGACAGGGTAATTGCAGACCCCGAACTGATGAACGCGGCAGTGACCTATGCGAGCGAGAACAATTGCAGCTACACGCAGCACGAACTTCCACTGACGATTATCGGCCACGCACGCATAGACGTATCCTGTACCGTAACGCCGATGGAAATCGCAGACTTGGCGGGTTTTCTGATCGAGTTGAGTCCGCTCCAGCAGCAATTGCGGATTGCACGCGAAGAGCGCCTCATGGACCAAAGCACGCAGACCAGAGAATTGATTCGCAACCTGGCCCACGAAATCAAGAATCCACTGGGCGCATTGCGCGGAGCGGCACAACTGCTCGACAGGGAGCTGGAACGCCCGGAACTGCACGAATACACGCAAGTCATCATGAAGGAGGCGGACAGGCTGCAATCGCTGATGGACCGGCTGCTGACGCCACATCGCCTGCCACAGGTCACGCACTTCAACATTCATGAGGCGCTGGAGCGCGTGCGCAGCCTGCTGCTGGCGGAATTTCCGGTTGGCATCGCAATTTATCCGGACTATGACGTCAGCCTGCCGTCACTGACGGCCGACCGGGAGCAGATCATCCAGGCTCTGCTGAATATTGCGCGCAATGCTGCTCAGGCTATGCAGGGCGCCGGAAGATTGACCTTGCGCACACGCGTTGCCCGGCGGGTAACGCTGGCCAAGAAAGTGCATCGGCTCGCGCTTCTGATAAGTATTATCGACAACGGGCCGGGAATTCCGGATGAACTCAAGGACAAGATTTTCTTTCCGCTGGTTTCCGGCCGCGAAGGTGGTCACGGTATCGGATTGACGATTGCTCAGACCTTCGTCAGCCAGCATCACGGAACAATCGAGGTGGAAAGCAGGCCGGGGGAAACGCGCTTCAGCATTCTGTTTCCGATTTCGAACCAAGGGGACTACGACAATGGAAAATAGAGAATTACACCCGGCATTGCGCTAACCGCCGCCCAGATTTCCCATTTGTCACTAACCACATTTCCATAATTATATGAAACCTGTCTGGATCATAGACGACGATCGTTCGATACGCTGGGTGTTTGAAAAAGCGCTCGCCCGTGAGGACATCGCGTTCAAAGTATTTGCCTCCGCCCAGGAAGCGCTGCAGGCACTTGCTTCCTCGACGCCTCAAGTGGTGGTGAGCGACATTCGAATGCCCGGCGGCTCCGGGCTCGATCTGCTGCAGATAATGAAGGAGCAGCATCCGACCCTCCCGGTCATTATCATGACCGCCTATTCGGACCTCGAAAGTGCCGTGGCTGCCTTTCAGGGTGGCGCATTCGAGTACTTGCCGAAACCTTTCGATGTGGACCACGCGATCGACCTTATTCGGCGCGCGATGCAAGAAAGCCTGCGGCAGGACGATGTAGCAGAGGTTACGCAGGAATCGCCGGAAATCCTCGGCCAGGGCGCGTCGATGCAGGAAGTATTTCGCGCCATCGGCCGGCTTACGCAGTCGCATGCGACGATTCTCATCAACGGCGAATCCGGTACCGGCAAAGAACTGGTTGCGCGCGCACTGCATCGCCACAGCCCGCGGGCCGCCAAGCCCTTCATAGCGATCAATACCGCGGCGATTCCAAAGGATCTGCTCGAGTCGGAATTGTTCGGTCACGAGCGCGGCGCATTCACCGGCGCGCAGGCGATGCGTCGCGGACGTTTCGAGCAAGCGGAGGGCGGAACTTTGTTCCTGGACGAGATCGGCGACATGCCGCCGGATCTGCAAACCCGCTTGCTGCGCGTACTTTCAGATGGGCAGTTTTATCGGGTTGGCGGACATCAGCCGATCAAGGCCAACGTGCGCATCATCGCCGCGACCCATCAGGACCTGGAAACTCGCGTCAAGAGCGGGCTGTTTCGCGACGATCTTTTTCACCGTTTGAATGTAATTCGCCTGCGACTGCCCGCGCTGCGCGAACGTCGCGACGATATTCCCGTTCTGGCGCGGCATTTTATGCAGAAGAGTGCGCGCGAACTGGGCGTGGAAACCAAGAAGCTTTCCGAAGCCGCGATGAAGTTTCTGACGTCACTGAATATGCCGGGTAACGTGCGTCAACTTGAGAACCTTTGCCACTGGCTTACCGTCATGGCACCGGGAATGAACATTGACGTCAAGGATCTGCCCCCGGAATTACGCGAGGAAACTCGCGTGGCTTCCGCTCAAAGTTGGGTGGTGGCGCTCGAGCGCGAAGCAGAAGCTTCGTTAAAACGCGGCGATAGCGCGATATTGGATGAACTAACCCGTCAATTCGAACGCGCGTTGATTACACGGGCGTTGGCACACACCGGCGGTCGGAGAATCGAGGCTTCGGTATTGCTCGGCATGGGGCGCAACACACTGACACGCAAGATTCAGGAGCTGGGCCTGGGAGACGAAGCCGGCCGCGAGAAGTGACGGGCTCGATCAGAATCCGGCGATAACGGGCGCGTGGTCGGAGGGCCGTTCGTTTCTTCGCATTTCGACGTCTATCCGGCTCGATATGCAATTGCGCGCAAGTCCTTCCGACAGCAGGATGTGGTCGATTCG
>JANMYN010000044.1:0-1965 GCA_031382195.1 Betaproteobacteria bacterium | reverse complement strand
GTAAATTTTTCTCAACCAGTCGTTCAATACGCTCTTCTGCGCATAAACACCGCTGGGACCGCGTGCCCCGATGATGGTGCCGTCGGGAATGCTGCCCGGCAATCTGTGCAAGTAAGGTTCGCCGGCCACCAGAATGAGCTGGCTGCGGGTGAACAGATTGCGCGGCGTGGCCTGCAACATGAAGGCTTCGAGATCGCCGCCCCACAGGCTGGAGTGGATCGCGTCGGAATTGGTCTGCAGCAGGGCTGAAATCTCGGGCCCATATTGACCTGCGCCAAACTTCGGCATTTGCGAAGTGGTAATGGTGAGTTCGGGCTTCAAAGCCTCCATCACCGCTGTAAAGTCCGCCCAGGAATCCTGTCCCCAGGCGTAATTCTGATTGATGCCAGCCAGGGTTTTCACGGCGGGTCGGTTTTCAAGCAGATACATCGCGCCGGCCACCGCGTCCATGGTGGCGTGCGGTCTGGTTCGAAATACATATTTGTAGCTGGCGTCCTCGAATACGCGTGGCGTGCCACAGTCGAACAAGATGGTGATTTTTTTGAGTTCCTCCGCCACCGGCGCCACCGCCAGACAATCTCCGCTGCTGATGTAGCCGATCACGAAATCGACGCCCTGGCGCTCGACGAGATTGCGCAACTCGGCGACCTGCTTGGTCGCGCCACCCGCTTCGTCGATAATCACGAGTTCCAGCGGTGTACCGCCGAATCCCTTGGTGGCGTAAGGTGCGGGAGCGTTGCCCGCATTGAGCGAATCTACGATCGCTTCAGCGGCGAGTTTCGCGGGAACACCGAACGGACCGGCAGCGGGGCCGGAGAGAAAAGTCACCAGACCGACGCGGATCGGCTTGTCCTGCGCGTTACCGACCGCGGGCGCGGCAGCCAGGGCTGCTGCGAGCAGCGTTAACCCAGACCTCAGGAATTTCGAAATCTTCATGTTCATATGCCTTCTCCCCTGTTTTTTTAGTTCTCAGAAAAAATCCGGCGACTCATTACCCCCTGCCGGACGATTCAAACTTAGCCGGAATCTATCAGGTTTTGACCTCGCCCAGCAATGCATGGCTGGCGCATCGCTGCACCCGGCGGTAATCGTCCGGATGCCGGAAGGCCGCCCGATCGGCGCGCTTAACCTGCGATCAACCGCTTGCGTGCGCGCGCGATGGCGGCGCGCACCTGCCTCGGTGACGTGCCGCCGATATGATCGCGCGCCGCCAGCGAGCCTTCCAGAGTCAGTTTGTCGATCACGTCCGCGTCGATCAGCGCCGAGAAACCTTTCAACTCGCCCACGCCGAGCTGCGCGAGATCGACACTTTTCTCCGCGGCGCGGCGTACGGCACGCGCCACGACTTCGTGGGCTTCGCGGAACGGCATGCCTTTTTTTACCAGATAATCGGCAAGATCGGTCGCCGTGGCATAGCCCTGCATAGCGGCGCGACGCATCGCCTCCTTGTCGACGGTAATGCCGCCAATCATGTCGGCATAAATCCTCAGGGTCGCGCCGATGGTGTCAACGGTATCGAACAGCGGTTCCTTGTCTTCCTGATTGTCCTTATTGTAGGCAAGCGGCTGAGCCTTCATGAGCGTCAGCAGCCCGACCAGATGTCCATTGACTCGCCCGGTCTTGCCGCGCACGAGCTCCGGCACGTCCGGATTTTTCTTCTGCGGCATCATCGACGACCCGGTGCAAAACCGGTCGGCCAGCTCGATGAAGCCGAAGCGGGGATTCATCCACAGGATCAATTCTTCGGAAAGCCGGGACAGGTGCGTCATGATCAGCGCTGCGCAGGCGCAAAACTCGATCGCAAAATCTCGATCGGACACTGCATCGATTGAGTTTTCGCAAATGCCGTCGAAGCCGAGCTCATTGGCAACTCGATCTCGGTCGATCGGGAATGTCGTTCCGGCAAGCGCGCCGGCCCCCAGCGGAAGCACATTGAGCCGCTTGCGGCAGTCGGCGAAGCGCGAG
>JANMYN010000642.1:0-3564 GCA_031382195.1 Betaproteobacteria bacterium | reverse complement strand
AAGAACGAGTCCGATGCTTTCATCTTCAAGGTACAGCAACTGCGCAACGTGGCCGTGACGCCACCTTACTTCCACGACGGTTCGGTTGCGGAATTGAGCGACGCCGTTCGCATCATGGCCAAGCTGCAACTCGGCCGCGATCTGGCCGAAGCCGACGTCTCTGACCTGATCGCGTTTTTGCAAAGCTTGACCGGCGAAGTTCCGGCGAAGTTCGCGGCCGTCCCCTCTCTGCCCGCCGCCGCTTATAAATACTGAGCCCGATTCTCAGACAGTCTCTGCAAGCGCCCGCCTCGATCGAGGCGGGCTTTTTCTTGCGTTTCTCTGCTGACGAAGTCGGGCCGCTTTCGCTGCCACACTGCGCGGTGCCGCGATATTTCTCCCCTCGAATTCCTGGACGCACCGATTGGCGCGAAGTATTTCCGATCAAGATGTCATCACGGAATGGTCGGCTAAACGAAAACGTCTGCAGTAATCCCGGTGATCGTTCCGTCGATCTTGCGTCACAAGACACGAGAGCGTGAAGATGATACAAAGGCCACGGCTGGCCCAGACGCTATAAGAATAGACGGAGGAGAACGATTGACGCAGTCCGACACAACCACCGGCGGCGGGAGCGTAGACACCTTCCCCTTGCTGCTGCTGCAGCATGCGGCCGTGCGCCCGGAGCATCCGGCGATACGCGAAAAAGACCTGGGTATCTGGCAGACCTGGAACTGGAGTCAGGTGTCAGCAGAGGTGCGCGCCCTTGCTGGCGGCCTGGCTGAGCTCGGCTTCCGCCGCGGCGACAGCCTTGCGATCATCGGCGACAACCGTCCGCGCCTCTATTGGGCCATGAGCGCGGCGCAGTGCCTGGGCGGGGTTCCTGTGCCCATGTACCAGGACGCGGCGGCACCGGAACTGGAGTATGTGCTGCAGGACGCCGGCATCAGGTTCGCCATCGTCGAGGATCAGGAGCAGGTGGACAAGCTGATCGAGTGCCGCGAGCGCTCCCCCGGTCTCGAGCACATTTTGTACGACGATCCGCGCGGCCTGCGGCATTACAGTCAAGCCTTCGTGCGAAGCCTGGACGCGGTGCAGGATCTGGGGCGCGGCCGCATCGGCAGGCAGCCGGATTTCATCGCGACCGAGATTGCGCAAGGCAGGCCCGAAGACGTCGCAATCATGCTCTACACCTCCGGCACGACCGGAAAGCCGAAGGGCGTCTGCATCACTCATTGCGCGCTGATCAACGCGGCTCGCGGCGGCTGCAGCTTTGACCGTCTCGGCGCGGACGAAGAGATTCTGTCCTACCTGCCGATGGCCTGGGTGGGCGATAACCTGTTCTCGTACGCGCAGGCGCTGGTCGCCGGCTTCACCGTCAACTGCCCGGAGTCGGGCGACACGGTGATGACGGACATGCGCGAGATCGGGCCGACCTATTATTTCGCGCCGCCACGGGTGTTCGAGAACCTGCTGACGCAGGTGATGATCCGCATCGAGGACGCGAGTGCAATCAAGCGCGCGGCGTTCCATTACTTTATGGAGGTGGCGCGGCGCTGCGGCGCCGAGATCCTCGATGGCAAGCGCGTCGGCGTGGGCGAGCGCCTGTGGTACGCGCTCGGCAACGTGCTGGTGTACGGCCCCTTGCGCAACGTGCTGGGCATGAGCCGCGTGCGCGTGGCCTACACCGCGGGCGCTGCGATCGGCCCGGACCTGTTTCGCTTCTACCGCTCCATCGGCATCAACCTGAAGCAGCTTTACGGCTCGACCGAAACCTGCGCCTACGTCTGCCTGCAGCAGGACGGCCATATCAAGCTCGACACCGTGGGCATCCCCGCGCCCGGGGTGGAGGTCAAGATCGCCGACAGCGGCGAAGTGCTGGTAAAAAGCGGGGCGATGTTCAAGGAATACTACAAGCGGCCGGACGCCACCGCCGAGACCATGGACGCCGATGGCTATTTTCACACCGGCGACGCCGGCTTCTTCGACCAGGACGGGCAGCTGAAGATCATCGATCGCGCCAAGGACGTCGGCAAGATGGCGAATGGCGCCCTGTTTGCACCGAACTACATCGAGAACAAACTCAAGTTCTTCTCGCACATCAGGGAGGCGGTCGCTTTCGGCCATGGACGTGAAATGGTCTGCGCCTTCTTCAACATCGACATCGGTGCGGTCGGGAACTGGGCCGAGCGGCGCAATATCCCGTACTCCGGATACACCGACCTGGCACAAAAAGAAGAGGTTTACGCACTGGTGCGCGAGTGCGTGGAAAAAGCCAACGCAGAACTCGCGCTCGATCCCGCACTGTGCGATTCCCAGGTTCATCGTTTCCTCATTCTGCACAAGGAGCTTGATCCGGATGATGATGAGTTGACGCGCACGCGCAAGGTGCGCCGCGGTTTCGTCGAGGAGAAGTACGCCGTGCTGATCGACGCGCTCTATTCAGGCAGGGCCTCCCAGTTCATCGAGACGCAAGTCAAGTTCGAGGACGGGCGCAGTGGCAAGGTCAGCGCCGACTTGCGCATCGAGGAAGCGAAGACCTATCCGCCGGCTGCAGTGAAGAAGGCAGCCTGATGGCGACTGGCTTGAACGGCGGCAAGACGATCGGCGGCGTGGTCCTCGACCTGCAGGGCATTTCTCTTGCCTTCGGCGGCGTGCAGGCGCTGCAGGGGGTGACTTTCGACGTGCGCGAGAACGAAATTCGCGCCATCATCGGCCCAAACGGCGCGGGCAAGAGCTCGATGCTGAACGTGATCAACGGCATCTACCACCCGCAGCAAGGCGCCGTCACCTTCAACGGCGTAACCCGCCACAGTGTGAACACGCACGAAGCGGCCGTACAGGGCATTGCGCGCACATTTCAGAACATCGCATTGTTCAAGGGCATGTCGGTGCTCGACAACATCATGACCGGGCGCAACCTGCGTATGAAATCCGGCTTGCTGGCCCAGGCGTTACGCATCGGCCCAGCCGAGCGCGAGGAACTGCAGCATCGCGAGGCAGTCGAGCAGATCATCGATTTCCTCGAGATCCAGGCCTACCGCAGGACCCCGGTGGGGCGCCTGCCTTACGGCCTGCAAAAGCGCGTCGACCTCGCTCGCGCGCTGGCGATGGAACCGAAGCTATTGCTGCTCGACGAACCGATGGCGGGGATGAACGTCGAGGAAAAGCAGGACATGTGCCGCTTCATCCTCGACGTCAATGACCAGCTCGGCACAACCATCGTGCTGATCGAACACGATATGGGAGTGGTCATGGACATTTCCGACCGCGTAGTCGTGCTCGATTATGGCAAGAAAATCGGCGATGGCACGCCGGCAGAAGTGCGCGATAACCAGGCGGTGATCGATGCTTACCTTGGCATAAGCCACTGATACGGGCCGCGGGGATGAGAAAAAATTTCAATATGATCGTTCTGGGCGTGGCTTTATTGGCGGGCCTCATCGCGCCGCTGGTCACCGGCGCCAGCTCTGCCGGTTTCTACACCGAAGTGCTGCTCGGCGGCCTGATGGCAGGCGTGCTCTATTCGCTGGTCGCGCTCGGATTCGTGCTGATCTTCAAGGCTTCCGGCGTGTTCAACTTCGC
>JANMYN010000626.1:0-9410 GCA_031382195.1 Betaproteobacteria bacterium | reverse complement strand
GTTCCTGGCGTCAACTGTCAGGAGCGCTCCCGCGACGAGTTACTGAAAACGCTGCGCGTCACTCTCATGGAAGCGCTGGAGATGAACCGCGCGGATGCTCGGGATGCTGGAGGCAAAGGCTACGAAGAGCTAAGTATTGTGGTATGAAGCGTCGCGATTTACTGCGACACCTTTCGTCTCATGGCTGCTCACTTCTTCGGGAAGGCGGTAGCCATTCGTGGTGGCATAACCTCTCATTGAATAAGCGCAGCGCCGTCCCCCGCCATACCGAAATCAATGACAACTTGGCGCGGAAGATCTGCAAAGACCTTGGAGTACCGCAGCCGTAACGCAGCCCAACCCGGCGCTCAACCCGAGCGCCCAACGGCACCGCCGTTGGGTACCCGCCGCGCTTCGCGCGCCGGCGCCGGGTTAGCTCTGAGTTAGACAGTAAACTAACTCGGGGCCGAGGTCGCGGCGCCGTACAACAGGAATGAGGATTTATATGCGCCATCTCGATTTTGAAAATGGGGTTCCAGGATTCAAGCGCGTTTTATTCGGCCTGCGTGGCTGGGTGTTGCTGATCATCGGGTTTTACCCGGCTGCGGCAATGGCGCATCACGTGATGGGCGGCACGCTGCCCTCGACCCTGGGCGAAGGACTGCTGTCCGGCCTGGGTCACCCGATCATCGGGCTGGATCATTTCCTGTTCGTCCTCGCGCTGGGCGTGCTCTGCTGGCGCATGGAAGTCGGAGCACGCGCAGTAGCAAGTTTCCTCGGCGCGAGCCTGCTCGGGATTGCACTGCACCTCGGATTGATCGGTGTTCCCGGTAACGAAAGCCTGGTCGCACTGTCGTTGCTTGCCATTGGCGTTGCCCTGTGGTCGGGCGGTCGCTGGTCGCGAAACGGCGTCACGGTTGCTGCGGCAATCGCGGGTGTATTCCATGGTTACGCCTACGGCGAGTCGATCGTCGGGGCCGAGACCGGTGTGCTGCTCGCATACCTGTCTGGGCTCGTCGTCGTCCAGTCATTAGTCGGTGCCGCCGCCTATTGGGCCGCGAAAACCATTGCGCACCGATCTGCGTCGGATCATCGCATTGCGAGATGGACCGGCGCGCTCATGTCCGTGTTCGGGGCCGGATTCCTGCTACTAAGCTTTGGCTGAAGCGCCGACGGCGGCACAGGTAATACGGGACAAGGGGTATATATAGCGGACAGACCCTGAGGTTTCCCGCGATTAGGCGAACAGGATCAGTTTCAACAGGGCTGCCGGCGGGTAGGCCGGCGCACCGGTGGCGTCATTGCAGAAGCGCGCGTCCAAACCGGTCAAATCGAGTTCGTGATCGAGCAGGTGATGCAATGCGTGTTCGAAGGTGCCGGGAAGCAGTTGTTCGGAAAGCACAACGGGAAGAAACTTGGGACTCGTGTCGATTCGCTTGTGGCGGGCCATCTGGTCATGGGCTCCTGTGCAATCTGAATGTCAAAATCTTGCACCGCTTTCATGACAGGAGCAATATCTTGAGATGGTTTTTCTACACCCTCGTAAGACATCAATCTCCAGGTGGTTCGTGAAAATGGATCAGCGAGGGACAACTGGATCGCATGTATTGGTTTTCGTGCTGTTGGTCAGTCCGTTTTACCTGAACGATTTCGCGAGTATCTTTATCAAAGACTGGCGTCCGTGGTTGTTTATCGACTATGTCGGCGTGAAGTGTTTCCCTCTCGCGGTCGCGCTGTGGTTGATCCGCAGCAGGAAAATGCGACCGGCCGAGTTTGGGCTCGCGACCCAGAGCGTGTCGTCGTTTGTCGTTGCGTTTTTGATTCTGGCACTCGTCGGCACGGTCATAGATCAAAATGGCTATCAGTTGATTAAACAAGTGCCGGGCTACCAGGCACTTGGCGACATGCCGGTCATCGGGAGCCCTGCCTGGAATTGGATCGACCTGACGCTGGGCCTGCTTCTGGTGGGGATCGTGGAGGAACTCGTTTTTCGCGGTTACATGCACACATTTCTCAGCAGGTTCACGCAGAGTTCATTCGCGATCGTGGCAATTTCCTCGGTCGCATTCGGGCTGATTCATTGGAGTCTCGGTCTGCACGCTGTCCTGATCACGTCGATTATCGGCGCTGTGTTCATGATCGCGTACCTGAGAACGCGAGCACTGCCCGCCGTCATGGTGGCGCATTTTGCGATCGACTTCATCGACTTTGCCGGTGTTGTGCCCAAATCGATATTCAAACTGACTTGAGACAGGCGTGAGAAATTGGATCGGGACAGATTGTCCAATCAGGTGCAACTACCGATGCGCTATTGCGCACGCCTGAGCTTTCGCGTCAGACCTCGTGCGTGAACGAGTCGCTGCCCTATCAGTTGCTCGCCGATGTGGTGCTCGCGCTGCATGTCGCCATCGCCGCGTTCGTTGTTGGCGGCCTTGTACTCATCATCGTTGGCAATCTGCGAGCCTGGCGCTGGGTCGGCATCTTGTGGTTTCGGCTGGCGCATCTGGCGGCAGTCGCAGTAATCGTGGCAGAGGCCTGGTCCGGCGTTCTTTGTCCACTCACGTCTTTGGAAATGTGGCTACGCACGAATGCTCGTGGCACAACCTACGCCGGGGGCTTCGTCGAGCACTGGTTGCAGCGCATCCTGTACTACGACGCGCCCGCCTGGGTCTTCACGCTCGGCTACTCTGTGTTTGGGTTGGCCATCGTGGCAACGTGGTGGTTCTTTCCGCCAAGGGTCAATCGGCGCGCCAATGAAACAGACGCCTAACCCTTGCCACATGGACTCTTCCCGGAAAACAAGAGCAACGCCGTCGATCGCTGGTCAACGCGGGAATCGGTTGCGCTCGACTATCCGGAATCGGGTGTAGATCGCTGAGCATTCGTGCCGAAACGATATCTGCGCACGGGTGGCTGGAAGTTCAGGGCACTTAAATCTCGGTCAGCGGAATTATCGGTCTTCGCCGGAGCAGGTCCAAGGGTCGCAGACGCTCGCCCAACCCGTCGCTGCGCAGTGCGTGCAATGAAGTCCGCGCCTCCGGGTTTCTTCCGTCCGGCGGCGGCGACATGAAATCGCAAAGCGCCGATTCCCGCCTGTCGCGAAAATTCCTTTGTTTCGATATCAGCACCAGCTCGCGGCACCGGCCACGGGTGAGCGCAGCAATTCGGTTATGTTGGCTTCGATCACACCATAACCGACATTGCCGTAGAGCTTCTGCCGTCCTTCGTTGAGAATGAAGGTAGGGCTGCCCTGAACCATCAGCAGTTGCTGGTCGCGATGGTCTGCTTCGAGGTCCGCGCACGCGACACCGCTGTCGATCGCTTCGCGTACATCACCGACAGACACGCCGACGACCTCCAGCGCGTCTTTCAGGACGGACCACCTGCTGATATCGAGGCATTGTTCAAAGAATGCGCGCCGAAACTCGAGCAGGACGGCTTCGCATTGCCGGTTGTCCACGCGTTGCACGGCTTTTAACGCAATGTGTGCCGGTGTGGATGAGGCGGGGCGGTTACGTTGCCAGATTTCCGGGTGGACTTTCACATGATCAAATGCCGCGACAGCTTCGCGGAGGTGATTCCCAAACCCCGCATAGCCGCCGCGGTCGGCCCATCCGACCCCGATTTTGTGGGCGGCATCGCCAAACACCGAACAGAAGCGGTACGCGACCGATATCTGACCGGCAAACTTCTGCGCCGCTTCGTTGACGCGTGCTTGAGAAATATAAGCCCACACGCACAGCACGTCGGTGTAGTAGGTCAGTGAGAGATTCGCAGCCATGCCCGTAGTCTACCGAACGCACGGTTCGGGTGGACGGGTTCTTACATTCAGCGGGTGTTAGCGAACGATGATGGCTGCCGCGAGCGGTAGCAAGAATCGCCGGGGAACTTGGGTTACACTTTCCCGCCCATGGATCACGCTGGACGAAGCTGAATGTATCTGCCTTCCCACTTCGAAGAAACCCGCGCCGAAATACTGCGCCAACTGATTCGGAACCATCCGCTTGGCACCCTGGTTACGTTCGGGGCGGACGGTCTGAACGCCAACCACGTCCCGTTTGAATTCGATCCGGATCCGGCGCCATTGGGAACCTTGCGTGCGCATGTGGCACGCGCCAACCCTGTATGGCGGGAATTCTCGAAAGAAGTGGAGCCGCTCGTCATTTTCCAGGGACCGCAGAGCTACATCACGCCGTCCTGGTACCAGACCAAGAAGGAAACCGGAAAAGTGGTGCCCACATTCAACTACATCGTGGTGCATGCCTACGGCGGCCTGCGCATCATCGAGGACGCCGGCTGGCTGCGCAAGTTTGTCGGTGGACTGACGGATCGGTTCGAGTCAGCGCGTGCGCAGCCGTGGGGGATTGGCGATGCCCCGGAGGATTTCATAGGCATGCAGTTGCGGGCAATTGTCGGCATCGAAATAGCAGTCACGCGGCTGATCGGAAAATGGAAGGCCAGCCAGAACCGGCCGGCGGTGGATCAGAAGGGCGTCGTGGCCGGGTTGCGCGAATCCGATGATGCGGTTGCCCATGCGATGGCTGCGGTCGTGGAGCGCAACGGGTCGCCGTAGCGCGGCGTGCTGCCTGCGCGGGAAAAAGAAAACGCCGGCATGAGCCGGCGTTTTCTAATGAGAGGGAAGGCGGATCAGCCTTGTGCCAGGCTGCGCGATGCGCCGGAACCGTAGTTGGTGATTCCGCTGGTGTTGTAAAGCGAGGAGCGGGGGCCGCCGATCGCATCGATTGCGCGATCCACATGCGCCAGTTGCTGACTGACCAGGAAACCGTTGCCGGCGTTCAACTCCGCGGCGCGCCTGGCAACATCGATCAGACTACTCCAGATTTGCTGCGCATTCGGATCGGAGCCGAGAAGTCGCTGTACGCCGGCCACAGTGCCTGAGCCATTCGGAGCGCCGAGCAGTTGCGCGCGCTGTTCGGCGCAGCGGGAAAGAATTTCCAGGAGGGTGGTTTTTTCCGCGGCCAGTCCGGGCAGGGCATCGGCCTTGCCTTCTTCGAGTACGCCGCGCTCCTGCTCAAGCAGCGTCACGAACGAGCGCATGGTAACGAGCTCTTCCGCGGCCGCCCGGGCGAAACCGCTTGCATTCGAGCCTGTACGCGCTGGGGTATGCATCACGTGGATTATCGCTTGTAGGCGACGATCAGTTCCCGCACGGTTTGCAGCAGACGGTCTGCCACAACGTCGGGATTGACCTTGAAGAGACCATCCGACATGGCCTGCTTGATCTCCGATACGCGGGCTGCATCGACGACTTCACCGCTGGACACCTGGGCGTCAAGTGCCTGCAGCCGGGACGACAGACCGCTCAATTCCACGCTGACGCCGGGTTCGGTCTTGACGGACTGCGCCTTGCCATTCTTGCCGGCAACGCCTTCGCCGCCGATGCCGCCCACGATCTTGAGAGAATTATCGATCTTCATTGCGATTCTTCCTTTGTCCGAAGCTGGTTCGATCGTTTATCGGCCGTTTCCCCGGCGACTTTAGCCCTGGGACCAATATTTTATCCACAGCTCGGCACTCTATATCGGCGCCCACCCAACCGATCTTTAATCCTATCTGACCACTTCGACGTAGGGTCCGGGACGCACGATGCCGCTGATAACGCCGCCGGCACTGGTCTTTACCTGGACGCGCTCACCTTCCGGTGCTTTGCCCAGAGCAAGACCTTCCGAACTTATGCTGAATCCCGGCCCAGTCACTCTCAAGGCGACGACCTGACCCGCAACGACGGCTGGCGGTTCGCGGATCGCGTCGCGGCGCAACGGCTGGCCGGCCTGTACGCCGTTGGCGAGCCGGCGGCCCAACGCCTGCGAGGGATCGGTCAAAACCCCTGCGGGAAGTCGCGTGAGGTCACCTTGGTGCACCGATAAATCGCCGGCCGCGATTTCCTGGCCCAGCGCCAGCGAACGGGCCGCTACCAAATAACTGGCGGAAACGTTGACGCTGGCCGGGACGTAGATCGTCCAGGCGGACGGCGCGGCACAACGCACGCCGACTGTGGTCTGCCCCCACGCGCGACTGCCCGCCGGGAAAAAAGTCTGCAATTGCGCGCACGCCGCCAACGACACCCGTGTGTCGATTTTTCCGACCTCGATGGTGACCTGGCCGGGCAGACCTCTGGATTCGCGCATCAGGAAGTTTTCCGCCGCACTGCTTACTTGCGCGGGATCCTGACGCGACTCGCCCGCATGCAGCGAGACGGCAACTATCGCCGTCACCACAGCTATCGTCGCCGTCAGTAATCTTGTTCGCATCAATGCCATTTCCTTTCCTGGCCTGCGTGATTTACCGGCAATTCTTGCCGTCGGAAGCAATGATCCGCTCAATGCGTTGTGCACCGTGTCCGGAATTGAGGGGCCTTTACGTGTCTTTTCGAAAATTTGACGTTGCAATGGACGGCCTAGCATGGGCTCCGTGAAAAAGCGGGTTATGGCCCGCGGGAGCCGGACAGATGAACAAGCTCGACGAGTTGCTGAACTTCAATCACCAGGCGCTGAACCTGCGTTCGCAACGCCAGCAGGTGCTGGCATCGAACATCGCGAATGCCGACACGCCGGGATACAAGGCGCGTGACTTCGATTTCAAGTCCGCACTTGCAACGGCAGTAGCCCAGCCTGCGGCGACACAGCCCGCCGGCGGGGCGGCGCCGGCACCACAACCAGAATTGTTGTACCGAAGCGTGATCCAGCCGTCCATCGACGGAAACACGGTGGATATGGACGTCGAGCGCGCCCAGTTCGCCGAGAACACGGTGCATTACGAAGCCAATATCACGATGCTGACGCATCAGATCCGCATGATGCTCGCGGCTCTCCAGGGGTAAACCGACATGACCTCATTGCTGAAAATATTCGATATCGCCGCGTCCGCGATGACGGCGCAGTCGCAGCGGCTCAACGTCGTCGCCAGCAACCTGGCCAACGCGGACAGTGCATCCGGTCCCGACGGCAAGGCTTACAAGGCCAAGCAGGTGGTGTTCTCCACGCAGAACATGGGCGGTCCGGAAAACGCCGGGGTGCGCGTTACCGGCGTGATTGAAGATCCCTCGCCGATGAAGCGGCTGTTCGAGCCGAACCATCCAATGGCCGACGCCAGCGGTTATGTGACCATGCCCAACGTCAATGTCGTCGAAGAAATGGTGAACATGATCTCGGCTTCGCGCGCCTACCAGAACAACGTGGAAAGCATGAACACCGCCAAGACACTGCTGGCAAAGACGCTCACCATCGGCCAGTAACCGCCGGAGAAAATCATGACTACGATTGCGGAGTTGCAAAGCACACTGGGTGTGTCGACGGCAAAGCCTTCGAAGAGTTCCGGCGCCGAAGCGCAGGACCGCTTCCTCAAGCTGCTGGTGACGCAGATGCAGAACCAGGACCCGCTCAATCCGATGGACAACGCCCAGGTCACGACGCAACTGGCGCAGTTAAATACGGTGACCGGCATCGAGCAACTCAACAAGACGCTCGGACAGATGGCCGCGTCGAGCGCTGCGCAGCAGTCGCTGCAGGCGGCGATGTTGGTCGGCCGGGAAGTGCTGGTGGCCGGCAGTCAACTGAGTTTCAGCGGGCAGCCCGCGCGTTTCGGCGTAGAACTGCCGCAAGCCGTGGACGGCATGACGATCAATATATCCGACCGCAGCGGCAATGTCGTCGGCAGTTTCCAGACCGGCGCGCAGCCTCAAGGCGCGACGACGCTCGAGTGGGACGGCCTGGATGCGTCGGGTAATGCATTGCCCGCGGGCAACTATGTCGTCTCGGCCAAGGCCAGTTCAGGCAGCACGGCCGTGGCCGCGACAACGCTTATCAGCGCAAAAGTGCAGTCAGTAGGTAGCGGCGCGGACGGCAGCATCCAGTTGCAGCTATCCGGTGCGGGCAGTGTCGGCATCGCCGACATCAAACGATTCTTGTAATTCGGCAAGGAGACAGTCATGGCATTTCAGCAAGGTCTGAGCGGTCTGAACGCGGCGTCCAAGGGACTGGATGTCATCGGCAACAACATCGCCAACTCAAACACGGTTGGCTTCAAAGCCTCGCAGGCGCAGTTCGCGGATGTGTATGCCAATTCGCTGCTCGGTGCCGGCAATGCGGTCGGCATCGGCACCCAGGTGGCTACCGTTGCGCAGCAGTTTTCGCAGGGTAATGTCTCCTCGTCGAGCAATCCGCTGGATGTCGCCATCAACGGCAGCGGATTTTTTCGCATGAGCGACAACGGCACCATCACCTTCACCCGCAACGGCCAGTTTCAGCTCGACAAGGCCGGCTTCATCGCCAATGCCCAGGGCCTGTCGCTCACTGGATATCCGGTGGATGCAAATGGCTTGATCGTGCCATCGTCGCCGACCCCACTGCAGATCTCGACCGGCGACATTGCGCCGCGGGTGACCTCGACCATGAATGCAACGCTGAACATGGACGCGCGTCTGGCGGCACCAGCCACTGCGATCTTCAGTGCGGCGGATCCGACCAGCTACAACAATTCGACCTCACTGACCCTGTTCGACACGTTGGGCAATCCGCATTTGCTGTCGCTGTTCTTCGTCAAGACCGCGACGCCCAATCAATGGGATACGTATGCCACCGTGGACGCGACCTCGGCTGCGAACGTGGATCTCGGCTCTGGTGCCGGCGTGGCGACGCAGCTCAATTTCAGCACCAGCGGTATTCTGACTACCCCGATGCCGTTAACGGCGACCGTCGATCTGGGCGCAGTCGCAACTGCCCTCGGGCTGGTCAATGGCGCGGCCACGCCGCTGACGTTCACGATGGATTTCGGCGGCACCTCGCAATTCGGCTCGAACTTCGGCGTCAACTCGCTGGCGCAAAACGGCTACACCTCCGGCCGGCTGGCCGGACTCGCGGTCGGCCAGGACGGCACCATCCAGGGCCGTTACAGCAATGGCCAGTCGCGCAACATCGGTCAGATCGTGCTGGCGAATTTCAACAATCCCCAGGGGCTCAAACCGCTCGGTAACAACCAGTGGGCGGAAGCATCGGATTCAGGGCCGGCGGCGGTCGGCGCGCCGAACACCGGTTCGCTGGGGTTGTTGCAATCTTCTTCGGTCGAAGATTCCAACGTCGACCTGACCGCCGAACTCGTCAACATGATCACGATGCAGCGCGCCTACCAGGCCAATGCGCAGACCATCAAGACGCAGGATTCGGTATTGCAGACGCTCGTCAATCTGCGCTGAACGATTCAGCGAACAGTAAACAGTGAACTGTAAACGGTGAAAAGCGAAATGCGGATCGCAGACCCTCGATCAGAAGTGCTCTTCGCCGATTACTGATTACCGATCACTGAGCACAGACTTTTATGGATCGCCTCATCTACACAGCCATGACCGGTGCCAAGCACCTGCTCGACCAGCAGGCGGTGGTGGCGCACAACCTGGCCAACGCCAATACCACGGG
>JANMYN010000623.1:0-4969 GCA_031382195.1 Betaproteobacteria bacterium | reverse complement strand
CATTGGGTGGAGGGCAGCCATGCCGAGTCGCATCGCAGGTTATTTTTCCTGCCGCTCTCGCACTCAAAGCGCCATTTCCGCCTGTATCTGCCGGGAAAATATGTCGCCACGAAATCATGGCCGCTGCTGGTGATGCTGCATGGCTGCAAACAAGATCCCGTAACATTTTCCAGCGGCACGCGCATGAATCAACTTGCCGACGAGCAGGGCTTCCTGGTGCTGTACCCGGAACAAAGAAGGCTGGCCAACGTCTATCGTTGCTGGAACTGGTTCGATTCCTCGGGCCACCGGTCCCAGGGCGAAGCCGCGCTGATCGCCAGGATGGTACGCGATGTGACCGCCGCATATGCGGTAGACCCCGGCCGCGTGTACGTCGCCGGGCTCTCGGCCGGCGGCGCGATGACCGCCATCATGGCAAGTTGCTACGGCAATCTTTTCGCTGCTTGTGCCGTGCATTCCGGCCTGATGTATCGGGCCGCCGAATCGGTCTCCGAAGCATCGAAGGCCATGAAGCACGGTTCGCGATCATCTCCCGAGAGCACGGCCCGGCAGGCGATCGCGCAGAAGGATTTCGCCTTCGTGCCCGCCATCGTGATACACGGAAGCAAGGATGATACGGTCAATCCGGTCAACGCTGATCAGGTCGTCGAACAGTTTGTTGCCATCGCCCGGCTTGCCGACGGCAGCGACGCGGCGGTAACCGAATTTACCAGCAGCGAGCATGGCGGCGACCGTTATCCGTACGAAATACGCGAGTACCGCCGCGGGGACACGCTCCTGTTGAGAAAAGTGCTCGTGTACGGCCTGGACCATGCGTGGAGCGGCGGCAATGAGGAAGAAGCATTCAACGACTCGAATGGTCCGGATGCCAGCCGGATGATCTGGGAATTCTTTACCGACTTCCAACGCAGCGAACAGAAGGCTCCAGCGGCCGAAGCGGTAGAGTAAGCACACAGAAACCCCGTGGGCAACGCTGGGCGATTTGCTCTGCGCGAAGGAAGCTTCCTGCCCCGGTTCAGGTACAAGGGGCGAGCTTGGGTCGTGGCATTACACAGAAAATGATGGGAAGGGTCCCGGCGTGCGTTTGGCGTTGCGTGCCCGCGAACCTGTACTCCGGAAGGTTGTTGCCGGCGTCGGACAGATAGGACCAGCAGATATGGCGCATACGCTTGACCCGCACGTCATCGCAGAGCAAATGAAGGCTGCGCAGGACGGCGTTCGCCAGATCGAGCCGTTCACAAATCGACTAGCCGGCTTTGACGTACCGGGAGCCTACGCGGTGGCGCATTTGATCCACGATGCGCGTCTTCGCGAGGGCGCCGTCCCCATTGGGCGAAAGATCGGATTTACCAATCCCGAAATGTGGTCGCAGTACGGAGTGCGCGAGCCCATATGGGCCTACATCTATGACACCACCGTTGTCCGCGTCTCTTCCAAGCATGAAACGTGCAGCATCAGCCGGTTTACCGAACCCAAGATTGAACCTGAGATCGTCTTTCACTTCCACTCCGCGCCTCCGGTCGGTGGCAATCTGCCGGCGATCCTTGACTGCATCGACTGGGTCGCGCATGCGTTCGAAATCGTGCAATCGCATTTCCCGGGCTGGAAGTTCCGGGCAGCCGATACTGTTGTAGACTCAGCGCTCCACGGAACGCTTCTGGTCGGCGAGCCCCAGGCCGCCGATCGCCTGGGAACGGATCTGACTGCGGCGCTCGAATCCTTTTCGATCGTCCTTTCGTGCGACGCAGAAGTGCGCGAGGTGGGCATTGGGGCGAATGTGATGGGCAGTCCGCTGGCCGCAGTCGCGCACTTGATTGGCGTACTCGCGAAGCAGCCGCACTACGGTCCACTGCAGGCGAACGAAATGGTGACCACGGGCACTGTCACCACTGCGCAAGCGGTCCGTGCCGGCGAGACCTGGGCAACAGAATTGCACGGCATCGCACTGCCTGGCCTGTCGGTTCAATTCGTGGCGTGAGGAAGGCGGGTTGATCCGGCCCGCCCGCTGGCATAAGGGAGTTTCGCCGCCGTAGAACAAATTCCACAGGGATAGAAAGTCAGAGGGCTGGGGCTGCATTGCACATGCTGATTCTGCATAAACCTGAACGATCAACCGTGTCCGGGAGGACAAACCATGACTGATATTCACGAAGGCGGTTGCTTATGCGGCAGCGTTCGCTATCGAACCGCCGACGATCCCATTATGGCGACGATCTGCCACTGCAAGTTCTGCCAGCGGCGCACGGGCAGCGCTTTTTCCGAACCAGTGTTCTTCAAGATGGAGCAGATTGAATTCTCGGGCGGACCGCGCACGGTCTACGAGCATCACTCCGACGAAAGCCGGCGCTGGCTGCGCATGGATTTCTGCCCAGGATGCGGCACCACGGTTTCCTGGACGGCGGAAAGAAGGCCTGGAACGCGTGGCATCAACGGCGGAACGTTCGACGATCCGAACTGGGTGCAGATTGTCCGCAAGCATATCTGGACGCGCTCGGCACAGCGCTGGTTTGTCATTCCCGCGGACGTCGAGTGTTTCGAAAAGGGCGCTCCCGTGTAACGCGGCGTGCAATCAACGGGGCGGGGAAAACGAGCATCGCCTTCACGCCTGACCCCTCTTTCGGAGGGGACAAGATTCCGCCTTCGCCCTTTTCGAAAAAGGGGGAATGGCGGGTTCACAGTCCCGGAATTGGCCCGGGCATTGGCGTTACGCCCCGTAGATTGGCCAATCCGGCAGCCATGGCATGAGGTATGCTCCTACGGTAGCAGAAGCTTCCACTACATCGTGATCCCGGATATGTTGCGCCGTTTTTCAAGTTCGATCGGAATGGCACTCGCGCGTTACCTCAGTACGCCGGTCGCCCATTACCGGCCATTGACCACGTCGTCGCCCCAACAGCTCGCCGCCGCGTTGCGACCGGCGGACGTTTTGCTGGTCGAAGGCAATACCCGCATCAGCAACGCGATCAAATATCTGACCCAGTCCACCTGGTCGCACGCTGCATTGTATGTGGGCGCAATCCCGGGTGCCGCCTGTAACGGCGCGGACGGACCGTATCTGGTCGAAGTGGACATGGTCCAGGGCGTCACAGCCGTACCGTTGAGTGCGTACGCGACGTTCCATACACGCATCTGCCGTCCTGACGCGCTCACCGTTGAGGATTCCAAACGCGTCATTGAATATGCGGTGTCGCGCCTGGGCGAAACCTATGATCTGAAGAATCTGATCGATCTTGCCCGCTATCTGTTGCCCACGCCCCCGCTGCCCAGGCGCTGGCGCCGGCGGATGATGGCGATCGGCAGCGGCGATCCGACCAAGGCAATCTGCTCGACCCTGATCGCGCAGGCGTTTCAGTCGGTCGGCTATCCGATCCTGCCCGACATGATCAGGCGGCGCGACAACCCGGGTGCGGATGACCACAACCGGGAACTGCTGACGATTCGCCATTTCAGCCTGTATGCGCCTCGCGACTTCGACATCTCTCCCTACTTCGAGGTCGTCAAGCCCTCGATCGAGCACGGCATTGCCTATCGCAGCACGGAGCGAAAACCGGCACCCGTTGCGAGCAGTGACCAACGGCAAGCGTCAGTGGCGGACCTGGCGCACGTTGAACGTGACTTGTCGCCGGAAGCCATGAACCGCTGAGCAATAGGGATGGGACGATCCAGGTGCAGTTGGCCTGGGTGAATAACCTCAGGCGGGAGCGGCTAATCTCAGCGCCAATAAGAACCGCGCTCAATTCTGTCGATTATTGACTGGGGGCGGCAGCCGTATCCTCAGCGACTAGTTCCCTGAAGACGGGGGCGCATCGCTTTTTTGGGAAATCGCGCTCTGAATCTCAGGCCGGAGCGAGGTAGCTCCGTCGCAGAATATCGTCGATGAAAGACCGCGCGTGCTCGAGCACGAAGGGCTCGCCCCCCGCGAGCCGTTGCGCATAATCGAAGAACGGCACGAACAACTGGCCCTGATCCACCGGTTTTACCAGCTTGAACCGGCCACGCCGGAAAATTTCCCGCCACGCCGCGCGCACCTCGGCCCAGAACGGCTCGGTCTTCTGGAAATACTCCTGGCCGGCGCCGAAGTCGAGGTCCTTGATGCGTTCATACCGTGCCACGCCATATTCGCGTGCCACATACGGAATGGCTTCCCGTGGTTTTCCGCTTTCATCCAGTGCCAGTTTCAGATTATTTTCCTCCTGAATCCACCCGGTCGAGGTAATGGAGTGGCGGTTGGTTCCGAGCAGAACCTGATAGTCATTGCGCACGCTCCATTCACGCCGCGGCAGCGGCCGCCAGGTTTCATCGCTGATCCAGGTTGAAAAACTGTCGCTATGCTGCCAGCGGCCGCTCGCGGCATAACGCGGCGAATCGTCGACCTGATACACGGACTGCACCCATGCGCCGCGGCGCTGGTCCTGCGGAATTTTTCTGAGGACCCAGGTATTCGCGCCCTGATAGGCCAGCGCGGTGTCGCCTTGATAACGCCATTCCTGGCGCCAGTGACGGGTGACGAAGGGTTCGCTCTCGCCGCCGTCCTGTTGCTGCATGCGCATGACCAGAATATGTTGGAGGGCGATGAAATCATTGCGGTCTTCGCTGACGAAAACGTACTCGGTACCCCAGCTCTGGTACGGCGCATCCGGCTTGAGCGCCGGATCGAATCTCGCCACTTCGAGGAAATCGAAACTCACGCGATAGGGGCCGGCCATGGCAAGGATCGCACGACGGTCGTGCTCGAAATCGCTCAGGCCGGCTGCATGCAGACGTTGCCATTCCTGCGCCGGTTCCCGGTCGAGCGTTGCCTCCGCACCTTTGGTACTGCCGCCACGCGGTTTGAGCATGCCTTCGCCAATTGGCCAGGCAAATGTATAAAGGCTTGTCTTGCCGGCTTCGGGCGAACCGGGCTCGTAAGCGTGAACGGCGAGGGGCAGCAATGCAGCGGTGAGCAGGAGGGCAGGTAGGCGCATGATGG
>JANMYN010000546.1:0-2176 GCA_031382195.1 Betaproteobacteria bacterium | reverse complement strand
CCGAATACACCGATGCACTCACGCAGGTGTTTGCACGGCACGGCACGCGCGGCACCTGGTACGCCCATGCATCGGTGGGCACGTTGCACGTGCGCCCGATACTAGACATGCGTCGCGACGGTGCCGAGAAAATGCGCGCGATTGCCGAAGAGGCCTGTGCGATGGTCAGGGAGTTCAAGGGCGCATATTCCGGCGAGCACGGCGATGGCCTGGTGCGCTCGGAATGGATCGAACCCATGCTCGGACCGCGATTGACCGGGGCGCTTGCCGAAGTGAAGGCATTGCTGGATCCGAAAGGTCTGATGAATCCCGGCAAGATCGTGCGGCCCACGCGCATGGACGACCGCAGCCTGTTTCGCTTCAAGCCCGGCTACCAGGCGCAGGCTATGGAAACGGCACTCGACTGGTCGGCGTGGGGTGGCTTTGCGCCCGCAGTGGAGATGTGCAACAACAACGGCCACTGCCGCAAGTTCGATACCGGCACGATGTGTCCCTCGTTTCGCGCCACCGGCGATGAACAGCATCTGACTCGCGGACGCGCCAATACGCTCAGGCTGGCAATATCCGGCCAACTCGGCGCGGATGCGCTGGTATCGGATGCAATGCGCGATACGATGGAGTTGTGCGTGAGCTGCAAGGGCTGCCGGCGCGAATGTCCGACCGGCGTGGATATGGCGCGCATGAAGATTGAATTCCAGCATCAGTACGGCAAACGTCACGGCCACTCGCTTCGGCAGAAATTAATCGCATACCTGCCGCGCTATGGATCCGCCGTGTCGAAACTGGCGCCGTTGCTGAATCTGCGCGACACGATCCCCGGCGTCGCATGGCTCTCGGAAAAGCTGTTCGGCTTGAGCGCGCGGCGCAGCTTGCCGCGCTGGAGCACCTCACCCCTGCGCGTGGACTCGTTAGCGACAAAGTCGCCCGTCCGCGGGAAACGCGCATTAGCTCCGCCGCCCGCCCCGGATCGCTCCGCGAACGCCGTGTCGGCAGAACTCTCTCCCCGGAGCGGAGAGGGAGGGGGAAAAGTCGTTTTGTTCATCGATACGTTCAGTCGCTATTTCGAACGGGAAAATGCCCAGGCGGCAACGGACGTGCTACAAGCAGCAGGCTATGAGGTCGAAATTGCTGCGCCGGCCGACAATGGCCGGCCGTTGTGTTGTGGCAGAACATTTCTTGCCGCGGGCCTCGTGGATGAAGCAAAGGTCGAAGCGCAACGCATGCTCGAAGCGCTGCGGCCTTACGTGGAGAGCGGCGTCGCCGTCGTCGGTCTGGAACCGTCCTGCCTGCTGACATTGCGCGACGAATATCTGGCGATGGGTCTTGGCGCCGAGGCCGTGCGGCTCGCCGGGCACGCCCAGTTATTCGAGGAGTTTATCGCCGGGCAGGCGCACGCGGGTGCTCTGCGGCTCGAACTTGTGCCGCTCGCCACGGATTCGGCCCTGCTGCATGGACATTGCCACCAGAAGGCATTCGATGCGATGCCGGCGGTACGCAAAGTACTGGATCTGGTTCCCGGATTAAAAGTGCAATCCGTGGAATCGAGCTGTTGCGGCATGGCTGGAAGCTTCGGCTACGAGGCTGAGCATTTCGACGTCAGCATGAAAATGGCGGAACTCTCGCTGCTTCCCGCAGTCAGGAACGCTAAGCCGGAAACAATCATCGTTGCCGACGGCACCAGTTGCCGCCATCAGATTCACGATGGATCCGGCCGAAAAGCTCTGCACGTAGCAAGGGTGCTGCAAATGGCGCTGAAGAAGTGACTGCGCGAGCCAGCAATATTGCCGGCGCAATACGGGGGAATAACGGTTGAGCAGTAAACTGAAACGCTTTGTGCTCTATTACCTGCCGTTACTGGCTAATATCGGCTTGATCATTTATCTGACATGGCAGCTCAATCTCGTGCCTTATTTTCAGCGCCAGGGCGAATTCCAGATTTTCTCCATGCTGTATGCAATCGGCGGCCTTATTGTCGGCGTGTCCGGCATAACGGCATTCATTTACGTCACAGCGAATCAGAAGGGATCGCGCCCGCTGTTCGCGTTGTCGCTGGTGAACACCATCATCCCAACCGTGCTGCTGCTTGTCATGCTGCACTTCCGCTGACAGGGAAAATTCAATGATCGACTCCAAGTGGAAGTATCACGGTATCCGCATCGTCAAGGCCTCCGAGCTC
>JANMYN010000533.1:0-2171 GCA_031382195.1 Betaproteobacteria bacterium | reverse complement strand
CGCCGGTGCGCACCAACGTGAACTCGGTTTCTGCCATGCCCGGTTCGATGGAAGTTACGCGCACACCCGTTCCATGCAGATCCGCGCGCAGGCCCAGCGAAAACTGCGTCACGAACGCTTTGGTCCCGCCATACACATTGCCTCCCGGATAAGGATAAGAGGCTGCGACCGAACTGATGTTGATGATCGCCCCTTTTTGTGCGATCAGCGTCGCCAGCAGCTTGTGCGTAATCGTGACGAGACCGGTGACATTGGTCTCGATCATCTGGTTCCATTGTTCGAGGCTGGCTTTCTGCGCCGGCGCGGTTCCGAGTGCCAATCCTGCGTTATTGATAAGCAGATCGATCTTGCGGAATGATTCCGGCAGGCCTGCCAGTGCCGCTTCGATCGCCCCGGGATCGCGCATGTCGAAAGGAGCCGCGAAAACCTTGTCTTTGCCGAATTCGTCGATCAGCGTCCGCAGCCGGTCGGCACGGCGGCCAGTCGCCACCACACGCCAGCCGGCATTGGCGAAACGCCGCACGGCGGCGGCTCCGAATCCGGCGGTCGCACCGGTAATCATTACGGTCTTGGTCATGCCAGCCTTTCGTCCAGGATGTTTACCCAATGCCTGACCTGCAGCGATGTCCCGCTCTGGATGTGGGTCAGACAACCAATGTTCGCCGTGGCCAGCAGCGCGGGATTGTCCGATTCCAACGCGCTGACCTTGTTCTTCAACAGCCGCTGCGACAGCACAGGTTGAAGAATCGAATACGTACCCGCCGATCCGCAGCATAAGTGCGAATCCGGAACCATGGTCAGCTCGAACCCGGCAGAAGTCAGGAGCGCTTCAATCATGCCGCGGATCTGCAAACCGTGTTGCAACGAGCAGGGGGAGTGGAAGGCTACGCGCGGCTTCGCCGCGCTCGCAGGGGTGAGGGACGAGGGGTGTGGGGCGAGAGGAACCTTCAAAGCCTCTTCCAACTTTTCTTTCTCAGCGAAAATCACTTCGCTGATGTCTTTGGACAGCGCTGAAATCCGCGCAGCCTTTTCTGCATACTGCGGATCGCGCGCGAGAAGATGGCCGTATTCCTTGACCATGGTGCCGCAACCGCTCGCAGTGATAACCACCGCTTCCACGCCTGCCTCGATATGCGGCCACCAGGCGTCGATGTTGCAACGCATGTAGTCGAGCGCATTATTCTGGCGGTTCAAATGAAATGTCACGGCGCCACAGCAGCCCGCCGCTTCGGCCTTGATCAGCGATATTCCGAGCCGGTCCAGCACGCGCGCTGTCGCGGGATTGATGTCCGGCGCGAGCGAAGGTTGCACGCAACCGTCGAGCACCAGCATCTTGCGCGCATGACGTGGCGGCGGCCACTCGGTGTTGCCCGCACCAGCCCTGGGAATTTTTTTCTTCAGGGCTCCAGGCAGCAGGGGCCGCATGAACTGCCCAATTCGGAGCAACGGCCTGAACAGCGCCGGCCGCGGCAACACGATGCGCAATGCAGTGCGAATGATTGATTGCAAAAACGGGCGGCCGACATGCTGATCGACGATGTTGCGGCCAATGTCTACCAGACGGCCGTATTGCACGCCTGAGGGACAGGTCGTCTCGCAAGACCGGCAGGTCAGGCAGCGATCCAGGTGCAACTGTGTTTTGGCAGTCACCGCGTTGCCTTCGAGGACTTCTTTCATGAGGTAGATGCGCCCGCGCGGGCTGTCGAGTTCGTCGCCCAGCAACTGATAGGTCGGGCAGGTCGCGGTGCAGAAGCCGCAATGCACGCAGGTGCGCAGAATGCTGTCGGCTTCCTGGCCCTCAGGGGTGTTTCTGATGAATTCCGCCAAGTTCGTTTTCATTTAGTGCACATAACCGCAGAGGCGCGGAGGCGCAGAGGAAACGCAAAGGAGTGCAAGATAAAAATCCGGAGTTCGTAAAGTCCGACAATGAATTGGTTCGCAATTATCCTGGTGGGACGCGACATCCATGGGCTCCATCGACATGAATTCGCCAGTCACTGCGTTTCCTCTGCGCCTTTGCGCCTCTGCGGTGAAGAGGTGGAACTAGAAATCGGCATGGATGCGTCCGGGGCCGAGGATGCCGTGGGGATCGAATGCACGCTTTAGTTTTTTATGGACGGCAAGCAAACCCGGAGCGAATTGCTGGATGCCGCGGCGTTTGTTGCCGTCCC
>JANMYN010000523.1:0-5444 GCA_031382195.1 Betaproteobacteria bacterium | reverse complement strand
TTCGGCGTCGCAGTGTCGTATTGACCGGGAGAATCCTCTTCGGCGCTGTCATGGTCAACTTCCCGGTAGTTCTTTCGGGATCGTGAAATAAAACGTGGCCCCGCCATCGACGATGCCTTCGCCCCAGATTCTGCCACCGTGTCGTTCGATGATGCGCCGGCAATTCGCCAGGCCGATCCCCGTTCCTTCGAAGTCCCCGGCGCTGTGCAGGCGCTGGAACACGCCGAACAGCTTGTCGGAATAGCGCATGTCGAAGCCGGCACCGTTGTCCTTGACGAACACGACGTGTTCGGCGGAATCGCTTCCGCTGTCGATGCTACCGACCTCGATCCTTGCGGGCGCGCGTCCACGCGTAAATTTGACGGCATTGGAGATCAGATTCATGAACACCAGTTGCAGAAGGCCATGGTCCGCGAGCACATGCGGTAACGCAGCTATCCGCCATTCGATTTCGCGGCCCTTGGTTTCTGGTTGCAGATCTTCCAGCACGCCTCGAACGATGGCATCGGTGTTCAATGCAACCAGATGCATCCCTTGCCGGCCGATGCTTGAGAATGAGAGCAGATCGTCGATCAGATTGCCCATCCTCCTGGCGGCATTGGCGATGACATCCATGCGCTGCACTGCCTCGTCGTTGCGCCCTTGCGTCAACGATTGCTTGAGCAGGTCTACATAACCTGCGACGTGCCGCAGCGGCGCCCGCAGATCGTGCGACACTGAATAGCTGAACGACTCAAGCTCCTTGTTGCTTTCCTGCAGTTGGGCCGTGCGCTCGGTGACACGGGACTCCAGTTCGCGGTTGAGTTTGCGCAATTCCTCCTCGCTGGCCCGCAGCGCGGCTTGCGCTTTCTTGCTCTCGGTCATGTCGTGAATAATCGCGACGTGATGTTGTTCCCCTCGGATATCGATGAGATAGGCGCTGTGCAGCACGTCCCGGACCTCGCCGCTCCTGGTACGGCTGCGCCAGGGCATTTCCACTGTCTTGCCGTCACGCAGAAGTCTTTCGACAAAAGCCGCGCGCGCCAACGGATCGGCGATCAGCCCGAGTTCAATCGCTGTGCGCCCGATCAACTCCTGGCGCCGGTAACCGAAGAACCGCTCGTAGGCGGGATTGATGTCCACGATCATGCCGTCACGCGTCCTGTTGATGACCATGACGTCGGGACTTCCGCGAAACACCGCGGAGAACTTTGCCTCCGACTCGCGCATTGCTTCGCCGTTACGGACATCGGCTTCCAACAGCACGTCGATCGTGCGAAAACTCCGGCGCATGAGTACCCAGACGGCCGCGAAGATGCATAACGCCATCGCCCAACCGAGCACTTCGAACGCCGTCACCAACCGCTGCCTTCCCTCCAGCAGGGACGTCAGGTCGGCTTCATGCTGCCTCGACAACTGCCTGGCAACGATGGCGAGGTAGGGGTTGCTCTCCGAGAGCGCCACGGCAAAACCGGTGCGATCCAGATCATAGCGCTCGCGCAACGAGCGCAACTCCGCGGTGGCACGTTCAAGGCGCGCAATTGCGCGATCCGGTTTCGCGGGGTCTTCGAATTTCTGGTGTAGAGCCTTGATCGCCTTTTCGAGAGCGATAATTTCGTCGTAACTGCGCATTGCCTCCGCGACAAACAAGTGCCAGTTGTTCACGGCGGCTTGGTCCCGGCTCAGAGTGCTGCCTTGCGGTGTCTGCGCGGCGGATAAGCGGGCTTGCAGACGCAGCGCGAGCGCCTCGGCGCGCTGGTGGTACTCGTACATCGTACGGTCAATTCGCCCGATGACGGTGGTGGCTACCAGATAGAGCCCCGCCATCAACGCCAGACCGCCCCCCAGCGTGGCAATCAGCCGGATGATCTGGCGCCGGACCGGATGGTTGAGCTCGATATCGACCATGCGAACTGTCCTTAGAGTTCGCCGGCGCGCTTGAGCACGTCTGCCACCTGCCGGAAATTCGAGTCATAAGCGGGAAGAAAACCGCCCGCGGCTTCGCGAGCCAGCGCCAGGCGCGACTCAGCCGTCGCATTGTCGAGGTCAAGGAACGCATCGATCAGGTGCCGTCTGACATCCGCCGGAATTTCGCGTCGCGCGGCCCAGACATAATCAGTGTATACGGGGCTCTCCCACAGTATGCGCAGTCGACCTTGGTAGGGTCCGCCGGAAGCGAGCGCGTCATAGGCTATCGAGGCATTCAGAACCCCAGCGTCCATTTCGCCTGTGGACACTGCCCGAAGGGTCTTGTCGTGCGCTCCGGAAAACGCCACGCGGGAAAAGAATTTTTCCGGATTGATTCCCGCCGCGACCAGGAAATGCCGCGGCA
This sequence comes from Betaproteobacteria bacterium, assembly GCA_031382195.1. GTDB lineage: Bacteria > Pseudomonadota > Gammaproteobacteria > Burkholderiales > JACQAP01 > JACQAP01. Next base: position 3,133 of record JANMYN010000523.1, on the reverse strand, counting down.
TCACATGCCCGGATGTCGAACCGCGGTCTCCGAACGTGAAGGACCGCCCCTTAAGGTCACGCAGGTTGCGCGCGGCATCTTTGGCACGCACGACCACGACCGAGGTGAACCGCGTATCGATATCGCGCATCACCAGCGGAACCGCCCCGTATCGGACCTTCGCTTGCGCGAAAGTCACGCCCCCGAGGAAGGCGACATCGGTCGTACCGTTGCCCAGATTGGCCACCGCTTCCGCGTACGTCCCGGCATCCACCCAGCGGCACTGGACGGCTGCCGCCTGGCAGACGATATCCATGAGGGGCAGGTGCTGTGCGCGAACGCTCTCCACGGCGCGATCGGGAATTGCGCTCCATCGCAAAACCGGCGATTCGGGATGGGACGGCTCGCGGCAGGCGCCGGTCAAAGCCCCTGCAACCAGCGCGATGACTGCCCACTGTGCACCTCGCACGGACACTTCCTTTCATCATTTCCAGCGGCGCATTACACAGAAATACCCGTCGGAAAGCAAACGCGTGCCGCGAGGGGCGCCCGCCAATGCACCAGCCGTTGTCGCCGCGGGGACTGGTATCGTATCGACAGTTTCGCCCGATCCGTGTCGTTGTGCCTGGCTTTCGGGCAGAATTCTGATCCGGCCAATATCAAGAAAGGAAGCAAACGTGGCGGCAATCCCGGTTGTTCTTCTCGACTATGTGGACGGGCTGAAGACGCACGACATCCAGAAAATCGCGAGCACCGCGGCGGAAGACCTCAAGTTCATTTCGGCGATACGCATTCTCGACAAGCAACAGGCGCTGACAATGCTCACCGCGCTCTACACCGGTTTCCCCGACTGGAGCTACAAATACGAGCGCATCGAGGATCGTGGCCAGGGCAATTACGCCATCAAATGGGATCAGGGCGGCACGCACACCGGTACCTGGGCTATGCCCGGCATGGAACCAATTGCGCCGACTGGAAAATCAGTGCGCATACCCGAACACTATTTTTATTACCGCGTTGCCGGCGACAAGCTGACGATCATCTTTCCGGAACCGTTCGTCGGCGGAGCGCCCAGGGGAATACTGGAACAGATCGGCGTCGAGCTCCCGCCACTCTAAGGCGACGCACTCACCGCGGATACCCGACGTGCCTCGCACGTAGGGTATCCGCGGTGAGTGCGTTGCTACAGATTTTCCGCTGGACGGATATCGAAGATAGTCACCAATGCGCCGACATCTGACAATCCTGTTAACGGCACCTCTGCTACTGGCACCGTCGCCTGCGATTCTGCAAAACGCCGCCAACGTGCCGGAACAGGCGTTGTCCGGTGGAAATTTCAGCAACGATGACGCCGGCAATACTGCGTACATGCATCCCGTTGCCACGCTCGATGCAAAACAGGCCGAGCTGTTTGCGCTCGGCCACAAGATGTTCAACAACCGATGGGCATTTTTCTGGTTCGAGAATGCGGAGTTCGGACGCGGACCGACTTCGAATGCGCAATCCTGCACGACCTGCCATGCCAACAATGGCCGCGGACTGGCGCCCGCAACGCCGCATGCTGCGACGGCCGGAGTGGATGGCCCGGTTCGCGATCACCACATTACGGTGCCCCATGAGCCGGCCCCGAATATGGTCATCCGACTCAGCATCGCGGGTAACGACTCGCATGGCGGGCCGTTACCGCATCCGGATTATGGCGACCAGTTGCAGATATTCGGGGTAAAGGGCGTTGTTCCCGCTGAAGGCCAGTTCCGCATCGACTGGAGCGAGCAGGTTTTCACACTGGCCGACGGTGAGCAGGTGCGATTGCGTGCGCCCGTGATCCGGATTACGGATCTTGCCTATGCGCCGCTGGGCAAAGACGCGATGATCGCGCCGCGTCTGGCGCCACCGCTCGTCGGGATCGGTCTGCTCGAGGCGATACCTGAGGACACCATCGTCGGCCTGGCTGCACGAGAACCGGTGGCAGGCATCCACGGCAGGGTCAATTGGGTGTGGGACGAGGCCCAAGGCAAGACCGTGCTCGGCCGCTTCGGTCTGAAGGCCAATCACGGCAGCATTCGCGAGCAGGTTGCGAACGCTTTCTTCAACGACATCGGTTTGAGTTCGCCGGTCTATCCCGAGCAGAACTGCCCGCCGGTCCAGCGCGTGTGCAAAGAGCAGTTGGTTGCCGGCAAACCGGAAATCACCGCGCTGCGGCTCGAGGCAACCGAGCTCTACATCCGCGCGCTGACGGTGCCGGTGCGCAGGCGGCCCGACGATGAACAGGTCAGGCGCGGCGAGCAGTTGTTTGCGCAGGCACATTGCTCGGTCTGTCATGTTCCCGAGATGAACACCGGCGACTCGGCGAGCCTGCAGCAGCTTGCGATGCAGACCATCCGGCCTTACACCGACTTGCTGCTGCACGACATGGGCGAGGGATTGTCCGATGGACGACCGGATTTCCTGGCCGGCGCAGCCCAATGGCGTACCCCGCCGCTATGGGGAATCGGGCTGTCGGAAACGGTGAACGGCGCCAATGCCTTTCTGCACGATGGCCGCGCGCGCGATTTCACCGAGGCGGTCCTGTGGCACGGCGGCGAAGCCAGCGCCTCACGTGAAGCGTTCGGGAATTTCACGCGCGAAGATCGTGCAGCCTTGCTCTCTTTCCTCCACTCACTTTAAAAACCTTGAAACCATGATTCTCGGATTTCGCGTACTCCCCTCCCCCGCACGCGCGCCCAAGGAAACGATTGCGGCGCTCGCCAAATACGACGTCTCGAATCTTTGCGACAGCATGGGCCGGACGCACAACGCCGCCGGCGGCGCGTTGCAGCCGATGCATCGCGGTGGAAAACTCTGCGGACCGGCAGTCACCGTGCGGACAGCTCCCGGCGACAACCTGCTCATACACAAGGCGATCGACCTCGCGCTGCCGGGCGACGTCATCGTCGTCGTCGGTGGCGGCCCATTGGATGCAGCTCTCATCGGCGGCATCATGACCAGCTAGGCGGTGACGCGCAGCGTGGCGGGCTTCGTCATCGACGGCGCGGTGCGCGACACCGAGGAACTAGCTGCACGCGATCTGCCGGTCTACGCCCGCGGCATTTCCCCGCGCGGCCCGACCCGCGAAGGCCCCGGTGAAATCAACGTAGCGGTATCGATTGGCGGG